>JAOAAF010000021.1 GCA_026419015.1 Spirochaetota bacterium | reverse complement strand
AGCTTGCAGCTGGATGGCCAATTCTGTGCGTATGGGAAGGCGATAACGATGGCCTTGTGTCACACCAGTCGGCAAATCTGACAAACAACAGAAACGGAGATGCAAATACGTTAGCTTTCTTCTGGGATGCGGATCATATGGAACTTGTGCAATGGGCAAGCGTTGCAAGCAAAGCGGCGAGCGTATTGCGGTAGAAAAATAGGCGAAAACGTAAAAATTTGACAAAAACAACACAACATAAGAAGGTCAATTATGACCTTCTTATGTTTTTACAACCATCGGTCCCATATTTTCTTTTCCGCCAAGCACGTGCACATGCATGTGCCAAATGATTTGGCCCCCCGCAGGGCCATTGTTGATTATTACCCGATATCCTTTTTCAGATAATCCCAAAATTTTTGCAACTTCCTTCACCCCTTCGAAAAGATCATCGAAAATACCTTTTTGGTTCGAAAGAGTGTCTTCAATATCTTTTGTATGGGTTTTATGTACCACCAGCACATGAACCGGCGCTTGTGGATTTATATCGTGAAACGCATATACTTTTTCGTTTTCAAAAACCTTCTGCGAAGGCTTTTTCCCTTCAATGATATAGCAAAAAAGACAACCCATAGTATGCTCCTTCTTTTTTTTATGGTATGAATTTATTACAAAAGTTGTGCGAACAACTAATTATTTTGTCAAAACAATTTTTATGTTGATTCGCGGGAAAACTGAATGGAAAATTTTATTTAAATTATCGAAAAATAAATTAATAGTGGAATAATTTTAACACACTTAAAAAAATTGTCGAGGGCAGTTTATTTTTTGCAGCCAGCGATTGTAACTTTGGGGGTAAATGAGTATGAAAAAACGACTTGCACTTGTTATACTTTCCATCATTTTTCTCGCATTTTCGTACACATCGTGTCCGGTGAGAAGAATGCATAGAGAAGCTTCAACAGTTGTAAAACAGATGACGCTGGAACAAAAAATTGGAATGCTCCTTATGATTGGTGTGCCAACAAATACCATGACGCGCGAGGTTCGAAATCTCATAGCCAAATATCAGCCGGGTGGCATTATCCTGTTTCGGTATAACATAAGCGATCGAGCGAAAACTGCAAAGTTCATCGAAGACATGCAAGAAGAGTCGATGAAAGTTTCTGGATTTCCGCTTTTCATCTCGCTCGATCAAGAAAGCGGGCGGGTTATTCGCGTGGTTGATGGTGCAACGCAGTTCCCCGGTGCAATGGCAATGGGCATTTGCGATGACGAAGATTTAGTTAAAACATCTGCGCGCATTCTTGGGTTGCAGCTTCGACAGTTAGGCATAAACATGAATCTTGCACCAGTTCTCGATGTGAACAACAATCCCAAAAATCCCGTCATAAATACCCGTGCGTTTGGTTCATCGCCGGTTGTAGTATCGCGCATGGGTGTCGCATACGTAATTGGCCTTCAGGGAGCTCTCTGCATTGCCGTAGGGAAACATTTCCCTGGCCATGGCGATACCAGCGAGGACTCGCATTTCACATTACCAATCATTCCCTATCCGCTTGCAAGGTTGATGGAAGTTGAGCTTGTTCCATTCATTCGCGCAATTGAGAGGGGAATTGATGGTATAATGACCGCGCATATTGCATATCCCGAAGTGTTAAAAGATGCCATACCAGCCACACTTTCACCGTATTTCCTTACTGAACTTTTGCGGAAAAATTTTGGTTTTGAGGGAATAATCATGACAGACGATATGGAAATGCATGCGATCTCAAAAAATTACGACATCGGCGAAGCTGCGGTGAAAGCGATACAGGCAGGCGCGGATATCATTTTAATCTCAAGTTATGGAAGCGCGCTTAAAAAAATACAGAGCGCATTGCGCGCTGCAGTGAAGCGCGGTGACATTTCTCAAGAAAGGCTCGATGCATCGGTGAATCGGATTATTGAATTAAAACTTCGGTACAAGATTATGGAAGTAGTAAACGGCAAAATTGTTCGAAAAAAGTTTAGCATATCAAAGGAAGATGCTGAAATACTCGAACATGCCGAAAGCGTAAATCGAAAAATATCTCGCATGGCAATTTACGCTCATGGATTCGATGACGAGGAAAAAATTTTTCACAATAGCAAACAACTCCTTTATGTAATTACTGACGATGCGTATTTAAAATCGGGAATTGCAGCGCTCTGCGGCGAGAGAGCAAAGTTTATTGCAAGCAGCGAAATTAGTACCATTCCAATAGAGGAAATTAAAGAAACAGATAGCGAGAAAGAAGCGAAGAAAAAGACAGAAAAAATTGATCAAAGACCAATGGTATTGTTTCACGTGCACGAACCGAATGAGTCGGCAATTCGTCAGGTTGCAAAGCTTTGCAACGATCGAAAATTGCGTCTGTGCATTTTATCGACAGGCAATCCGTTTCCGCTTGCAGCAATGGAAGATTTGCCCCCTACTATATTTACGTTTTCGGCAACAAAGGCGTCTCTCGATGAACTTGCAGAATGCATCAGCGGTTCGTTTGAGCCAAAGAGGAAAATTAATTTCGATTTAGGATTTCCAAAATCGCTCAAGTGAAGTACGGAGTGTACATCCATATTCCATTCTGCAAGGGGAAATGTTCGTATTGTTCGTTTTATTCTATTCCTGTGCCAACACCGCATGGCGAAGCGAATGCGCTTTTTGATTCTTATTTGCGGGCGTTGCTTGGCGATATCGCTTCTCACAAGGAATTCCATGGAGTTTCGGTCGATACTGTGTATTTTGGGGGTGGGACTCCAACATTGTTTGGGCATCATCGAATTTTGACTGTGCTTTCTGCGTTAAAAAGCTTTTTCCGCATCACGCCTGATGCCGAGATAAGCATTGAATGCAATCCATCGGATTTAGCGGAAAATGTTCTTCTGCCACTTGTTGAGGCAGGAATAAATAGAGTAACTGTTGGTATCCAAACATTTCACGAACATTTAAGACGCCGAATTGGCCGCATTCCCGCAGCACCGACGGAATCGCAACTTGAGCAATTTATGCGCATTTTTGAAATTGTGCATGGGATCGATATTATGTGTGGCATTCCCGATGCCACAGAGAAAGAACTTGCGCGCGATATCGAAACTGTCACTTCGTTGAAACCTGAACACATTTCAGTATATCTGCTTACCGTTGAGAGCAATACTCCCCTTGCAAAAACAGTGTTTAACGATGACAGTTTTCTGGAATTTCAACGCCAACAACTTGAATTTGCAATGGATATGTTATCGCACAAGGGATATGTGCACTATGAGATTTCAAACTATTGCCTTTCAGGCTATCACTCACGACATAATATGAAATATTGGACGTTTCACCCATACCTTGGATTTGGGGCGGGTGCGCATGGCTTTACTGGTTTGGTGAGGTATTACAATACTCAAAAAGTAGAGGAATATATTCAATTTCAACAATACCAAAAAGATGTCCGTTCGCAGCGCGCAGCGATGGCTGAGTTTCTCATGACTGGGCTTCGGCTCATTGAAGGGTTTAGCGAGGTAAATTTTGAAGAAACCTTTCATACCAAACTTCCCGATAGCATCGTTGTTTGCTTAAACGAACTTGTGCGTGAAAATTTGCTTCGGTGTTGGCACGAAGGAAATACGCGCAGGTATTGTTTAACAAGAGAAGGGATTTGTATTTCGGATTATGTGATATACCGATGCGTTGAACCGCTTTTATAAGCAGATTCATTTGGTGATAAAGTATTTCTTATAGTTAGTGTGGATTCGCTCATAGTATGCAGCTGCCTGAATATTGCCCACTGTGCGAAAGTAATAACTTAAAAGCTCCGATGAATTGATGATGAATGCATTAAGATCTCTTCCCCGTAGCCCCTGAACTATTTCAAAATTTCCTGTTTTTACCATTTCGATTGCAAGCTGTATATGACCTAAAAGCGCATTGATGTCGCTTAGCAGTTCCCGATCTTTCGATTGCACCAGTTTATTAACTTTTTCTTTATCGACTCCGCCTGAAAGGAGACAGTATTTTTTGATTGTTTTGGATGCTGTGCTTATGGTTGCTTTGTTTTTTGCATTTTCGAAAAGCAAGCGAAACTTTTCAAATGCAATTATTTTTTCAGAATTATCATCGGGCATGCGACCGAATAATTTTTTAAAGAGATTAAACGCAGTGTTTTCGACTCGCTGGCAGTCGATGTCAGTATCGATGATTGTTTTTAATTTATTGTAGTTTGTTGGATTTCGGTCGATGATTTTTATATAAAGATCAATTCCTTTGAGCGCTTCAATATAAATGGGTAAAGTTGCAGGAGAAAAATCTTTTGTTGAGTAGCATTTAATACCTTCGATGATCATCGCGGATTGGGCAGTAAGTAAGATCGCGTCCATATTGAGTTCAAAATCCTTTGAGGTGCGCTTGCGCTCTTCTTCAATTCGCTTCTTTTGATCTGAACTCTCAACAGGTTCTAAAAAGCTATTGGTCATTTCTTTTTTTGTTTGTGGAGGTACGGTTTTTGACAAACGTTTGTTATTGTCGATAGGCCGTGTTGTTTCGGTATCAGCAAAAAGAGCATCGATTTGAGAATCATCGCTAAACGCGCTCTCCAAATCGAAATCGTCGCCAATTCTCCCCGCCATAAGCGAAAGCCCTTATTGATTTAATAAAATCTCTTTATATTAAGTTACTGTGCGATTGTTTCGTTGTCAATATCTTTGTCGATGGCAATTCCCGACATTGCTTTCATTGGACACGCCATGATGCATAATCCACATGCGACGCATTTTTCAGGTATAAATATTACTTCCATCGTCGCGCGATTAATCGAAAGAGCATCTGTTCGGCAGACAGCAGTACATGCGCCGCAGTGTATGCATCGCGAATCATCGCGATGCATCTTGTCGGCAAGAATTTCAACCTGCACTTGTTCGTTTTTAAGGTATTCAATGCACCGCTGCAAATTTTCTTCCTTGCCTTGTAATTCTAAAATTATTCTTCCTTCCTGTTTTGGCAGAATTTTCGCTTCCAAAACGTTGAACACGATGTCGAAATCCCCCGCCAGTCTGTAAATGATTGGTTTGTACATGATCTTTTGGTTGAAAATCAAAAGGACATTTATCGATATGCTTTTCCTTTCTTCCATAGTAATTTTTCCTTTAAAAACTTAAAAACGAATATCAAGCAACAATTCGTGTTAGCGATTATTCAAAAAACAAATGCGTATTATTAAGATTTTAGGTTTCCTTCTTTATTTTGTCAAGATATATCCACAAGTTCAACATCACCTTTAATTCCAATTTTATCTCTCAATACGATGATTGCCGCACACACGCCGTCGATTGAAAGCGCATAGTTTAAGGCATGCACTATATCGTTTTCATTTTTTACGCGATTGCACGTTTCGGTAGCGATGGCATCGGCTAAAGCAGCATCGCACGCGCAAATTGTGACAGCGTCGGCATTTCCAAAACTAAATGAGTGGCCCACCTTTGCTGATGAAGTACAAATTCCCATCGGCATTTGATGTGGGTAAACTTTGAGGCCAATTTTTGAGGAAAAAGCTGAGTTTCCTGCATACAACCCAATTGTTGTCGGTAAATTTACATGCAACCATATATCTCCGCCGTTTTCAACTATTATTTCATTGCTTTTTGAAAGAAGTTTTTTACCAACGCATTGTGCGATTGCCCCTGCAACTGCTGCCATTGGACCAACTTTCGCTTTTTCAGAAGCTTCGTACATTATTGCAATAATTTCGGGAACATCTTCAAGGCGAGGTATTGGGGAAAGCGCGCTTAGAAAATCGGGTTGCATAGCGATATGGGTGCGCAGCTGTTCCCTAAGTTCTTCCACCACAATTTTTGCTTCGTTAAAAAGTTCGCAGTGCGCGCGAATATATAGGTCGCTGGTTTCCACCTTTACCCGAAAGGTGTGCCAGCGCACATTGTTTTTTAAATCGCGATAAAATGGTTCTTCAAATCTATTCAATGGTAATTGTACACGGGATTGTTGGTAGTGGGAATTGTGGAATTCCCAATGTAAATTTTTGATCTTGTATCCATTGTTTTAACTTGCATGCAATTTCGCGCGCCATTGGATAGCTCGAAAGCGGTGCAGTAGGAATAGTTTTGCCTAAAATGTGAATTTGTCCGCTTTTGAGTTGCGCATAGCTTACTTCGCCAAGGCTTTTTGGCTGTCCAAGTGGATAATCATTTCCATAATCGATCACCTGACAGAAAATTTCTTCATCGCCAATTCCAGTAAAATATGCTAATTCTTCATTAAGGATTGGGATTGGGATGCCAATGCCCACAAACAATGAGCATCCATATCCAGTAATTGAAGCACCGCGAATGTATCGCGCATTCATCTGTTTCATATCGCCCGTTACTGCAATGGTTCCTGCACCTTCTTTTGGTATGCCATTTTCTCCACGAATGCAATTGGGCGAATGTTGTGTGCCTTGCCAGGTGACAACGCCAACCGAACCAGCTAAGAATATTTTTGTACCAGTACCAATAGTCCAATAGTAGGGATCTTTTAACAGTGGGCTGAGCTGCCCTGCGCTTGAGTATGTCGCATTAGCCATGTGCGGCCGAAGAATTCCCATGTAAGTATATATTGTTTTTTTTGAACAGTTTACTGCACAGTTATAATTTTGATAACAATTGCGCGGATTGTAGAGGAATGCATTGCGAAGATCGCGTATCGTAATAGTTTTTTCAAACTCCCTTAACGGATAACAATCAGTGCCATACGCTTTCGCTCTTAGCCGTACCGGTCTTCCTGCAATGAGATCTTCGATGACATGTCCCCCGCCATATTGAAATTTGCCAGGGTGAACTTTGTTGAGAGGGTCGTCTTCTTGGACTTGCGTTGCACCTATGTAACAGTCAACAGCAGCAAGCCCCCCATAGGCTTCGACATCGTTAAGCCACACCTTTGTTGCTTTCATGCGAGGCGTAGTATGACCAAAATTGAGAAAAGCCCCAGAAGAACACATGGCACCGAATGTACCTGTGGTAACCACATCTACCTTTTTAAAAGCGGATTTTACGCCTTCGCGTTTTACGATGTTGACCATCTCTTCAGCAGTGACTACCACTGCTTCACCTTTTTTTATGCGAGCATTTATTTCTTCGTATGTTTTTTTAATGGGAACAGTTTCCATAAAAATATAGTTGTTTCTTTAAAATTATCACAGTTACAAAATTGGGAAAAACAAAATTTTGTCAAGGAAACTATTCGAAAAACACGAAGATATTTATTTCGCTTTTTTGTTGGCAGCCAAAAGTTCAATAAATCCTTCGATGCGCGTCTTGATTGGTCCTTCCGCATACGCGCGGGGATCGTTCATGTCGCATTGTAGAATAAGAACTGGTATTTTGCATTCCTTTTGTATTGCTTCTTTCAAATCGAGCATTCCAGAACACGAAGGCCGACATGACATATTTTCGTGCAAAATGACGCCATCGATGTTGTATTCGGCAATGCAGCGTTTGAAGTAATCGATGCGCTTTTCAAGATTATAACTGTAAGGGATATCGAGCATAAGACGAGCGACGTGGCGAAGAGTTTCTTCAAGGCTTAAATTAAGCGGTTTTCGAGGGCCAAAGGAATACGTATATGGTTCGTATACCACAACCGCTTCGTAGTTTGCAAGTTCGTACATGAATTTCATTTTATACCAGAAAGGAATGCCTTCAAAGAGGAGGCGATATTTTTCTTTTCCCGAAGTAAGAGTTCCTTCACCCTTTGCCACACGCTCTTTGAGATCGGCTAAAATTTTTTCGAAAAACTTTATACCGACATCGACTCCGCACAAAACAACGAGTGGGAAAAACGAAGCAGATGTTTCAGCTGAACTGTATGGAGCAGGAATTGCTTTCCGCAATTCGTAAATTTCTTGCCACAGTTGACAAAGCCTGTCCGATTTTTCCAATACCTTTCGCATTTTCTTTTCGGTAAGCTTTTTCCCGAAATGCTTTTCCATAAATGCCGCGAAGTCAAAAAACTGTTCAACCAGATAGTCGATATATCCTTCCAGGGTTTCATCGCTGGTGCCGCTCACATAGCTTGGGCAATCAAAAATAAAAGCGGGAACATTAAAGTTTCGCGCTTGGATTTGAAACCATTTCCAATGAGTATCGCAGATAGTGTTCGTGATGGCGATGAAATCGGGTTTCGCGATGCCACCGAGCGATGTTTTTATCTTCGTGTCCACTGCACCAAAATTGGTTTTGCAGTACGAACAGAGATCTCTCGAATATCCCATCCCTTCGGCATGTTCAATGAGGCGCTGTGATTGTTTCCGTGCCGCAGCAACTGTTGCCATATTTTCGGGATGAAGTGGAAATACATTGTAAGCCCACAAAAGTTCAATTGGGAATCCAGCACCTGTCCATGCGGTAAGCTTCCACGGCAGTTTTGGATAGATAATGCTTCGCAAAAAATAGTACATCATTGGCTTTTTTAATTCTTGTGCATGTGGGAGAGTTTTGATTCGAATAGGCGATTGTGAAGTAGCGTGTTGCTGTGCCATGGTATTCCTCATAACATCTCACGAAATGCGGAAATTCGGTTGATCACCTGCTGGTCAAATAGAGGTGTAAACTCCCGCTCAAGGTGTAAGACCTTAAAACCTCTTTTGCGAAGCTCGTTGTTTACGGGTACTGCATCGTATGCGTATGGTTCACAGAATTTCAAATTTTGGGAAAGCACTGCATCGACAGGCGTTTCCCTCAAAGAGTTTACGATGAATTCGATTCTACCATCAAGCGATATTTTTGTTGCCGGGCGTGGTATGGTAAGATAGTATTCTGCAATTGCTTCGAGAGGATCGTTGCCTTCTGGAATGGTTGTTGTGAAATATCGTTCCCCAATTGAAAGATCATCACGGACAATTCGAATACTGCATTCATCCAGAAGTTCCATCCACTCTACATAGGTGATGTCTGAACCAGTAAGGTAAAATCGCTTTTTATTTTGTGGAAACGGGGGTCTATTTTTCCACTCAACTTCGATTTGTTTTAAAAGGTCAATGCATTCGTTTTTTGGTTTCGTGAGGCATGCGACGATGGTGTTGAAGTATTCGCTGTTGGAAATATCTTTCGTAGAGCGCAGCGCCGCAATCGTTTTTAAACGGATTTTTATTTCGTTTGATTGTGCAATTGCTGATTTCAGATTATCGTGCGAGATTGAAATATTGAAATGTTTTTCAAGTGCAGCGATTAATCGTTTAAGCTCGGCAATGTAAAAACGCTTTGCGATGTCATCATTACGAATGGGACTGTTGAACCAGTAAAGAAAGGGGGTTTGTACATGGCGCTTCCATACATCGTAGTGCCTGTTTGTTGCATCGCACCCGTGTGCAACAACAATCCCTGCCCATTGGGCGGATTGGGCAAGAGCTTGCGTAAGGAAACTGCGCGCAGCAGGGCAGAAGAATTTTTGCAAATATTGGTCTGCCGGGTCATTCGGTTGATGAACATCTCCCATTATTTTCATTGGCGTAAATCCAGCAGCGATTATTATTTCCTCGGGCATGTCGTGCGATGAATCGAAATATGCAAGTATACGCACCAACGTTCTCCTTTGTCTATTTTCTCCATCCTCGGCGAGCGCCACAAAAATGCAAGAAAAAAAATGAGCAATTGCTCGCTTTTTTGATTTCTGTAAAAATTTGACCAAAAATTAACGCATCGTATTCATGATTGACAGATCACGGTATAGCGCATAGATGCGTTTTACGAGGTGGTATCTATGGAACTTCCAATTGTGGTATCGTTTATTGTGTATTATGCGATCATGCTTGCGATAGGATTGTATGCGTATCGCCGTGCATCCCATGTGGATGATTTTTTTCTTGGTGGCAGAAAACTGGGCAAATGGGTTACTGCAATTTCTGCACAGGCAAGCGACATGAGTGGATGGCTTTTAATGGGATTGCCTGGCGCCGTATATTCCCGCGGTGTATCGGCACTATGGATTGCGTTAGGGCTTTTTGCGGGTACGTATGCGAACTGGAAATTTGTCTCGAAGCGACTGCGCATCTATACGGCGACTCTGCATGCGATTACCATTCCCATTTTTTTTGAAAGGAGGTTTAACGATACTTCAGGGTTACTGCGCATTGTGACTTCACTCATCACATTGTTCTTTTTTACAATTTACGTTTCATCGGGTTTTGTTGCATCGGGGAAACTCTTTGAAGAAGTCCTTGGAATCGATTATCCGATAGCCGTGATGGTCGGAAGTGGAATAATCGTTGCGTATACCTTTTTGGGTGGATTTCTTGCAGTTGCATGGACAGACCTTTTGCAGGGGATGATCATGGTCTGTGGGATCATTCTTACAGTGGCCATTTCGTATTTTTCTGTGCATCATACGGAAGGATTGTGGGGAGGCTTTGCATCCCATGTATTCTTCACAGGCATATTTCCTGAGGGTCAGTTTCCGTTCTGTGCGGTAATTTCGCTTTTGGGATGGGGGCTCGGCTATTTTGGTCAACCGCACATTTTGGTGCGATTTATGGCAATCAATTCAGCTGAAAATATTCCTGCTGCTCGAAAGATCGCACTTTGGTGGCTTGTAGGTTCTTTAGGGGGAGCAATTGCAATAGGTATGATGGGCATTTCTCTTGTGCCGGGGCTTCAAGGAGGAGCGGAAGAGAAAGTGTACATTTATATGACGCAAAAGCTTTTTCCCCCATTGATAACCGGCTTTTTGCTTTCAGCCCTTCTTTCTGCCATCATGTCGACAGCTGATTCGCAACTGTTAGTGTGTTCATCAAATCTTACGGAAGATATCTATCTTGTTTGTATGGAAGAAAAATTAAAAGAAAGAAAACAGGTGATCATGGGACGGTTGAGCGTAATACTTGTTTCAGCAGTAGCAATAGTGTTCGCATTAGAAAGAACGAATACAGTATTTAGCGTGGTATCGCATGCGTGGGGTGGATTTGGTGCAGCATTTGGGCCGGTAGTGCTTTTTGCGCTATTTTCGCGAAATACAACTCATCGCGCAGCGCTCGTTGGCATGATTGTTGGAACCGCAGTTTTGATAGTGTGGAAAGCAATGGGTTTAAGCGAAATCGTATATGAACTTGTACCGGGTTTTTTTGCAAATTTTTTCGCAATGCTGATCATAAATGCTATCTTTCCCCAAAAAGACCAAACGGTGTTGAAGGTATATGAAGAAGTCGTTGAAAGTTGTAAATAGCAAAATGAAACTTCGATTCATTTCCCTGAAAAGGGGAAATATTTCTTGAAAAATAAGGCCGCTTTCCAATGATGGGAAATGGTATGAGAATTTCTTCATTTCTTTAAAAATTAAAGGAGGAGCGATGGAAAAGGAATACAATTCGATTGGTGAAATGTTTCAAGATCAAGTAAAAAAATTGCAAGATAAGGCATGTGTTGCCGCAAAAATGGGGGGAAAGTATGTTGATATATCCTGGAAAGAAATGGATGCGCTAATCCGAAAACTTGCAGGATATCTTATGGCAGAAGGGATTAAAAAGGGCGATAGGGTGGCCCTTTTTTCACCAAATCGGTATGAATGGTGGGTTGCCGATCAGGCAATTCTTTCAATTGGCGCAGTGAATGTTCCCATCTATGCGACAAATTCTGCCGAGGAAGCAAGATATGTGATAGATCATTCTGGTTCAAAAATCTGCATTGTTGCCACTGAAGATCATCTGTCGTGGGTATTGGCTGTGAAGAAAAAGTTGAAGGCGTTAAAAAGAATACTAATTTTTGATGATATTTCAAAAAAGCCTGCCGGTGTAATAACGCTTAAGGAAGCATACAAAAAGGGAGAAGCATATAACGCAAAACACAAAGGGGAATTTGAGAGGCGCTTGAAAGCTGTGAAGCTTAAAGATATGGCAACTATCATATATACGTCGGGGACAACTGGTAATCCGAAAGGCGTAATGCTTTCGCACGATAACTTCTTATCAAATCTGTATCAAATTAAAGCCGATTTTGGGAATATGTTTGAAGACGATTTTACATTTTTATCGTTCTTGCCGCTTTCGCATTCGCTCGAACGAACTGCTGGGTACTATATGCCAGTTGCAGCGGGGCTAAAAGTTGCGTTTGCAGAAGATTTTTCGACAATTCAACAAAATCTTCAGGAAATTCGCCCCCATGTGTTGATTAGCGTCCCCCGTTTGTACGAAAAAATCCATGCGGGAATTTTAAGTCGCGTTGCAGATATTAAAGGAATTAAAAAACTCATCTTTAAATGGGGCATGAGCGTAGCCCGGAGAAATCTCCCCTATGTGTGCCAAAACAAAAAACCGCGCGGTATTTTAGCGCTGGAATACAAGATTATCGATAAACTTTTTTATTCAAAATTAAAAGCAGCGCTCGGTTTGGATAGGCTTCGTTTTGCCGTATCGGGCGGAGGACCGCTTTCTGTCAGCGACGCAGAATTCTTCCTTGGGATGGGAATTGTTGTATTGGAAGGTTTTGGGCTTACCGAAACCACTCCTGTCACGAATGTGAACCGACCGGGGGAAATTAAACCAGGGTCAGTTGGAAGGCCTCTTGTTGAAACTGATATCAAAATATCTGATGAAGGAGAGATACTCATCAAAGGGCCACAGGTAATGATGGGGTATTATAAAAATAGAAAAGCTACGAGAGAAGCATTCACAAAAGATGGATATTTTCGCACAGGGGATATTGGCACAATTGATGAACAGGGAAGATTGTACATTACTGGAAGAATAAAAGACATCATTGTTACAGCCGGTGGGAAAAATATTTCCCCACAAAATATTGAAAATAGCGTAAAAGCTTCTAAGTATATTGAGCAAATTGCAGTCATAGGTGATCGCCGAAAATATCTCTCGGCGCTTGTAATTCCTAATTTTGCCGAAGTGGAAAAATGGGCCAAAAAGCAAGGTATTCAGTTTTCATCCCGGCAAGAACTCATTAACGATAGCCGCGTGAATGACTTGATTGCAAAGGAAATTGAAAAATATACGAAAAATTTTGCGCGTGTTGAACAAATTCGAAAATTTAAGCTTCTCGATGCGGAGTGGACTCAAGCCACTGGTGAACTTACTCCTACGTTAAAAGTAAAACGGCGCGTAATTGAACAAAAATATGCAGCGGAAATCGAGAGCATGTACCCACCAGAAAAAGGTGAATGAAAATGACATTCTTGTAAAACAAATGTAAAAGCCGGCAAATTAGCATGCCGGCTTTTTTTATTTTTGTTTTTATATTTTCTTGACAAATGAGTCGATAATAGAATGATAGTACTGCTTATTGCGGTCTTGAAAGCTTTTTATGCGAATTGGAATATATCCGGGGTCCTTTGATCCTTTGACCAACGGCCATCTCGATATAATCGAACGCGCAAAGCGAATTTGCGATCATCTTATAGTTGCCGTTGCTCGAAATAGCGCAAAGAGGTCGCTTTTTACAATTGAAGAGCGGCTGGATATGCTAAAGCATTGTTGTCAGAGCCTATATAACGGAATCGAAATAGTTACCTTTGAAGGGCTTCTGGCAGAATATTGTAAAAAGCGCCATGTTAATTTTATTGTCAGAGGGCTTCGGGCAATAGTGGATTTTGAATACGAATATGCAATTGCATTGATGAACAAAAAACTCGCGCCTGATATCGAAACAGTTTTTATGATGGCAAAAGGAGAATATTCTTTTCTTTCATCAAATATAGTAAAAGAAGTTGCCAGCTTAGGTGGTGATATTTCTACCTTAGTCCCCCAATTCGTGCAGCAAAAGCTTCAAGAAAAGTTTTCATCGCGCAGCGAATGACTGCGTGCGTGAAAACATATCCGCAATAGCTTACCGTTTTTGTAAGGTACTTAATCGTGCGTTTTGCAGTGTCGATTTTATGGCATTGCAGATTCGCGTTTTTTGGTTTTTCAATACCGTAAACTGAAGGAGGCGTATATTTTAGCGTCATTTAAGCAAAGGGTTCAAGCAAATCCCAAAAGAATTGTCTTTCCTGAAGGAGATGATATCCGCGTTGTGCGTGCGGTTAAAGAATTAGTGAATGAAAACCTTATTCGGGAAGCGATTCTAATCGGGCGAAAGGAAATTATTATTTCAAATGCCAGGGCAGAAGGTTTGGCAGAACACAGTTTTCGGGTCATCGAAGCTGATGTGTTTGCAAAAGAAGTGCGCTATCGAAACGAATACAAAAAGGCCCGTGCGATGAGCATTCTTGAGGATGATTTGATTGCTGAAGCACTTGCCGACCCAATTGTAGGCGGTGCACTTTTGCTTCGTTTCGATGAAGCCGATTGCCTAATTGCCGGCTTAAAGAACACAACTGCGCGTGTTTTGAGCACAGGGATTAATATCATTAAGGCGAACAGGCAGTTTGGCGTGGTAACGTCATTTTTGCTCATTTTTTCGGATAACCCCCAGCTTGGTGAAAACGGGGTTATTCTTGTGGCAGACCCGGTTGTTAATCCCGATCCTTCGGTGGGTGTTCTTTGTAAAATTGCAGAAGCTGCGGCTTATTTTATGGAAAATTTTTTGGGCATAAAAGGGAAGATTGCTTTCCTCTCATATTCTACGAAAGGAAGCGGAAAAGGTAAATCGGTCGATAAAATGAGAATTGCAGCAGAGCGAACAGCAGTAAAACTTAAAAATTGTGTCGTCGATGGGGAATTGCAACTCGATGCAGCGATATCGCCATCGATTGCGCGAATTAAGGCACCGGAAAGTCCACTGAAAGGGATGGCGAATATTCTCATTTTTCCAAATTTAGATGCAGCGAATATTGGTTCGAAACTTGTACAGTTTTTTGGTAAGGCGAAGTTAGTTGGCCCTATCATTTTTGGTCTCAATAAGCCTTTTAATGATATTTCACGAGGCGCTGACGAGATGGATCTCGTCAACTTATCGATTATTTCGCAATTGCAATGCCCATGAGGTGCTTTTGATGAAGTAATGAGTGGGTTTTGCATTGCTTGTATTTTAACAGAGAAACACCAAAAGGATTAGTGTTTCTCACAATTTTACAATGGAGGCTTGCGATGTCCACAACGACAATCCTCCTGATTATTGCTCTTCCGCTGGCAGCAATTATTGGATACGCGGTGCGCGCGTATCTGGGGAGAATAAAGCTTACTTCTGCTGAATCGCAATCGCAAAGAATCATACAAGATGCGATTCGCGAAGCTGAAGCTCGGCGAAAGGAGTTGTTGCTTGAAACGAAGGATAGAATTCTCAAAGAAAATAATCAATTTGAGAAAGAAATACGAGAACGGCGTCAAGAACTGCAAGCCTTAGAACGAAGGTTATTGCAGAAAGAAGAAACGCTTGAAAAAAAGCTCGAACATCTCGAAAAGCAAGAAAAACTCCTACAGCTAAAAGAGCAAGAAAATCAGGAAAAGGAAGAAGAACTTAAAAGAGAATTTGAAAAGCATAAAAAAGAGTTAGAACGAATTGCGGGGATGACTACGGAAGAAGCGAAAGAGCTTCTTTTAAAAAATTTAGAACAACAGGTGAGATTTGAATCGATTAAACTCATCAATAAAATCGAGGAAGAGGCTCGCAGAACTGCCGATAAAAAAGCAAAAGAAATTATATTATCCGCAATTCAGCGCAGCGCATCCGATTACACATCCGAATCGACAATTACTACTGTTTCGCTTCCCTCCGATGACATGAAAGGGCGCATTATCGGTCGTGAAGGGAGAAATGTGCGCACCCTCGAAAATCTCATTGGAGTGGACATGATCATCGATGATACGCCAGAGGTCGTTGTCATTTCGTGCTTTGATCCAATACGGAGAGAAATTGCACGGCTTGCGCTCGAACGACTTATTCAAAATGGCAGAATTCATCCCGCTCGAATTGAAGAGGTGGTTGAAAAGGTGACAGTTGAGCTCGATGATAGCATGCTCGAAGAAGGTGAAAAAGCTGCATTTGAGCTTGGGATTCCCGGTTTGAGCAAAGATGCATTGTATCATATTGGAAAACTCAAATTTCGATCGAGTTATGGGCAAAATGTCCTTTCCCATTCAAAGGAAGTTGCAAATATAGCAGGCATCATGGCGGGAGAGCTTGGACTCGATGTAATGTTAGCAAAGCGAGCAGGTCTTCTTCACGATATTGGTAAGGGGAGCATTGTGGAAGGAGAAGGCGCTCATGCGCTTATAGGGGCGGAGATGGTCAAAAAGTTCGGCGAAAATCAAAAGGTTGCGAGCATCATTGCAGCTCACCACAACGATGCCGAACATGAGTGTTTTGAATCTGTCATTGTACAAGCAGCTGATGCGATTTCAGCTTCTCGTCCTGGTGCGCGGCGGGAATCGCTTGAGACCTATTTAAAGCGACTCGATAACTTGGAAAAAATTGCATTAAGCTTTAAGGGTGTAGAAAAATGTTATGCAATTCAAGCAGGCAGGGAACTTCGGGTCATAGTATCGAATGAACTCGTCAGCGATGAGAGAGCGGCATTGTTGGCGCGTGAGATTGCCGAAAAAATTGAATCGGAATTAAAATATCCTGGCATTGTGCGGGTTATTGTTATTAGGGAGACAAGAATAATCGATTATGCAAAGTGATGTGCATTGCGCGCATAAGAGGTGATCGATGAATGCCATCCGCATTCTCGCGTTAGGCGACATTGTGGGACGGTCGGGAAGGCATATTGTTCGTGACCGCCTTTCGCATTTGGTGACTATGCATTCTGTCGATCTTGTCATTGCAAATGGCGAGAATGCGGCACATGGAAGAGGTATTACTAAGGAAGTTGCGAAAGAGCTCTTTTCGTATGGAATTCATGTGATTACCACGGGGAATCACATCTGGCGTTTTAAAGATATCATAAGTATGCTAACTTTGGAAGAAAGATTGCTTCGTCCTGCAAACTTTCCGCCTGGGAGCGAGGGAAGTGGGCATTGTATAGTGCGCGTAAAAGATTTCCCCATCTGTGTGATTAATCTCCAAGGGCGCATTTACATGAGAGCAATCGATTGTCCGTTTCGAAAGTTCGACGAAATTTACGAGCGGGTGCAGAGCGAAGCGTGTATTATAATAATTGATTTCCATGCGGAAGCTACGTCGGAAAAAAAGGCAATGGGGTGGTATGTCGATGGAAGGGCATCTGCATTGTTTGGAACCCACACTCATGTTCAGACGGCGGATGAAACAATTCTGCCAGGAGGAACGGCGTATATTACCGATATTGGAATGACGGGTGCGCAAGATTCGGTAATTGGGATGGATAAGGAAAAATCTATAAAAAATTTCTTACTCCACTCATACGAATCGCATGAAGTCGCGCAAGGCTTAGCAACGATTTGTGGAATCTTACTTGAAATTGGTTGTGATGGAAAAGCGAAAAAAATCGAGAGAATAAATTGTTCATGAAGCACCATATTTGCAGGGGGATTTTTCTGTGATTCTCGAGTCGATTCGTACTGTTTCTGACCTTCGCAAGCTCGATGAAAGAGAATTGCCAATTTTAGCACAGGAGCTTCGCGATTACATTATCGATGTTGTTGCGCAAAGGGGGGGGCATCTGTCTTCTTCGTTGGGAGTGGTAGAACTTACGATTGCGCTCCATCGCGTTTTTAAAACACCCAATGATAAGATTATTTGGGATGTTGGGCATCAGTGCTATGCGCATAAAATTCTTACGGGAAGAAGAGAAGAGTTCGCTTCGCTTCGGCAATTTGGTGGCATAAGTGGGTTCCCAAAACGTTCGGAATCGCCATTTGATGCATACAATACCGGTCATAGCAGTACCAGCCTATCGCTCGCGTTGGGGGAAGCGGTGGGCAGAGACCTTAAAGGTGAAAAGTATAAAGTGGTTGCGGTCATCGGTGATGGTTCGCTTACAGGCGGTATGGCGTTCGAAGCTCTTAACCAAATTGGCCATTTAAAAAACGATATTATTATAATTCTTAACGATAACGAACATTCTATATCAAAAAACGTCGGGGCGCTACCTGCATATCTTATGAGAATGATAACGGGTAGTTTTTATAATCGGCTGCGAAAGCGTTCGTATGAAATAATAAAAAAGTTACCGCGAATAGGAAATAAAATTTACGATTTTTTATATAAAATGGAAGCAAGTTTTAAAGGTATTTTGCTTCCTGGTCATATTTTTGAAGATTTAGGAATCAGGTATTTCGGCCCAATCGATGGGCATGATATTTATTTGCTCATCGATATTCTTACGCGATTAAAAAGCATCAATGATGGCCCCAAACTTTTACACGTCATCACAAAGAAGGGAAGGGGATATAAACCTGCAGAAAACGATCCCGCCTTTTTTCATGGCATAGGTCCATTTAATAGAGAGACAGGACAGACAATTGAAGGGTACCGCCTTTCGTATTCGGAACTCGTGGGGAGAACTCTTGCAAAATTTGCACGAAAAGACAAAAAAATAATTGCGATTACCGCGGCAATGAAGCTTGGAACCGGTCTTTATGAATTTGAGCAAAAAATCCCCCATAGATTTTTTGATGTTGGCATTGCCGAACAACATGCGATTACATTTGCGGCGGGGCTTGCATCGAAAGGTTTTAAACCGTTTGTTTCAATATATTCTACATTCTTACAGCGATCGGTCGATCAAATAATTCACGATGTCGCGCTTATGAATCTCCCAGTGCGAATTTTGGTGGATAGAGCCGGAGTTGTTGGAAGCGATGGGGAAACCCATCAGGGACTTTTCGATATCGCTCTTTTTAGAGGCGTGCCAAATCTCATGATGTTAGCTCCTGCAAATGCATATGAGCTTGAAGCAATCCTTGAGTTTGCAGTCAACTACGATCGTGGTCCCCTTTTGATTCGGTATCCCCGCGGGCAATTAGCAGAAGTGGAGGGGTTTTCAAAATCAAAATTTATTTTTAAGCCGGGAAAAATTGTCATTGCACAAAAAGGGCGCGATGTTGCGATATTCGCTTTAGGCGATATGGTGCGCATCGCATTGCAAAGTGCAGACTTGCTTGCGCAAAGGGGTATTAGTGTAGCCGTTATTAATATTCTTTCGATTAAGCCGCTGGACATTGAAGGAATTGAACGAGAGATTTTGCGCACGCGGTGCTTTGTTACAATTGAAAATGCCTATCGTCTTGGTGGCGTCGGAGAATACATTCTTAGCGCAATTCATCCAAAACTGCGCGAAAAATGCCTTTTCATTGCTGGATTTCCGGATTGTTTTATTCCGCATGGCACTATCCCGGAATTATTGCGAAAGTACGAACTCGATCCTGAGAGCATCGCAGGAAAGATCATTGAATGTAGTGGGAAAAAGATTCTCAATGCCAAGAAAAAAGCGTCTCGACGTATATCTAACTGAAAATGAATATGTAGAATCAAGAGAGCAAGCGCGAAGAGAGATATTAGCCGGATGGGTGAGAGTAAACGGTGAGCTTGTTCGCAAACCAGCTCATCTAGTAACCGGCGATGAACGCATTTCAATCGAACGGCCAGGGAAAAGATTTGTAAGCAGAGGTGGAGAAAAGTTAGATTATGCACTTAAGCGTTTTTCCATAAATCTTGACGGGCGAGTTGTCGCCGATTTGGGTGCTTCCACGGGTGGATTTACTCATTGTATGCTCTTGCACGGTGCGGCTTATGTGTATGCCATTGATGTGGGATACGGTCAACTGGATTATCGATTGCGCCAGCATCCGCAGGTAGCGGTTATGGAGCGCACCCATGTGAAGGATTTGGTACATTGTAATTTTAATCACCGCATTGACTTTGTCACAGCAGACCTTTCCTTTATTTCTCTTACAAAAGTGTTCGATGTAATTGCGCGCGTGTTCCCAGATGCCGAATATCTTTTTCTTGTAAAACCGCAATTTGAAGCAAAGCGTGAGGAACATAAAAAAGGGGTAGTGAAAGATGCAGCGCTGCATGAAAAAATTTTACAAAGACTTTTAGAAACGTTATGCAGTAAAGGATTTGCCATGCGAGGACTTTGTCCATCTCCCATAAAAGGTCCTGCGGGGAACATTGAATTTTTTGTTTATGGGTTTTATTCCCAGCACAATAGGATCTCGCAAAGGATTTCAGATGAAGAACTTACAAAAGTTGTACTCGAAGCGCATCGCATCACATCGTCGTAAATTAAAAAATTTACACAAATTTTCTCTTCTTAATAAAAAATTATTTGACCCGTTCTTCTTTTGAAAAAAATATTAGAAGTGAGCATTTCACCGTAAAGGATTGGAGGTTTGGCGCACGTGAGAAAAGTTATAAGATTATTAATCCCAATAATTTTTATTTGCATTTTCCACTCGACATACGCATTGAATGCGAGTCGTATAGTTGCTTGGCCTGTTCCCTTTAACCCAAATCGACACTTTCTCACAATCGACTATGCCCCTGAATCGCAGCGAGATGTTCCCGCACCTGATAAAATTCAAATGACTATTTTTGATGTCAATGGCGATAGAGTATTTGAGAGTTGGTATTCATCATTGCCCATTTATTGGTATGGAAGAAATACCGAAGGGAAAGTAGTGCATCCCGGCATGTATATCATTCGCCTTGTTGTGGAACAAAGTTCGCTCGGTACTCTTGAAAGGAGAACAATTCGCATAGCGGTGATACGATGAGAAGTACGTGGATCGTAATATTTTGCGCGTGGTGGGTACCGTCGCTTCTTTTTTCTCAGGAAGCTGGAAGTCGCGCTGCGTTTACCCGCGGGGGATTTGTGGGTGCAAAGTATGCCGCAATGGGGAAAGCGGCTGAAGTAATTGTAGATGATGTCTTTGCAATTTACTGGAATCCCGCGGGTTTGGTTGCATTGAAATCCAAAGAGCATTTAACCGCTGAAGAAATCAGAAGCAAAGCAAAGAAAGGAGATGTTTCTGCAGTCACAGAAGATGATTTAATTCGATTTTCTGATGAAGAAGGGCCCCGGACAGTAATTCAAATTGGAGCGTCGGCTGCTCTGTTGGATGTAGAGCGCGAAGCAGGTTTTTCGGGCATTGCGTTTACTGCGTTTAAAGGAGTAGTAGGGATGGGGGTGTATGGGATACAATCGTTAAATATCGAATCGAGGGATGAAAGTGGCAATTATGTAAAATCAATAGCATATAGGGGAGGCGTAGGATATGTTTCTTATGCATGGATTTCGGGAATTACTTCGATTGGGGTGTCGATGAAAGGATTATATGAAACGATTGGCGATATAACATATACCGGAAGTGGCGTTGATGTGGGTGTTCAAACAGAAGTTGTTCCTTTTTTACGAGTAGGTTGCATGGTAAGCGATATCGCGTCAGGCCTAAAACCAATAAAAGAATACGAATATATCGAAAATGAATACGATTTTGCAACACCAACTATTAAAGTCGCAGTGGCACTAACCAGCAGGGAATCGGATTTTGTGTTGGCGATTACTGGGGTCAGAAAGCTTGAATCGAAAAACTATGAACTCAATCTGGGGATAAGTTATGCGCTTGCCGATTCGATTTCGCTTTATGGGGGATTAAACAACTCTTATTTTACCACAGGAATTTCAATTAATATTTTGAATATCGAATGTAGCTACGCATTTTCGTACGATAATGTCAACAGCGGATATAATAACATGGTTTCCGTATTAGTGGAGTTTTGAGGTGATTTGGGATAAAGAAAAGCGATATCCGTTGATAATGGGAATACTTAATGTGACACCCGATTCATTTTACGATGGTGGTCGATATATTAGTTTTGAAGATGCCGTTGCTCATGCGTTGGAGATGGTCGAGATGGGTGCTGACATTATCGATGTGGGAGGCGAGTCAACGCGCCCGGGTGCATCATTTGTTCCGGCAGAGGTTGAAATTTCGCGGGTATGCCCGGTGATTGAAGAAATTGCCAAAAAGTGTAAAGTCCCAATATCGATCGATACCACGAAGGCCGTCGTTGCGCGCGAAGCGATTCGATGTGGTGCTTCGATGGTTAACGACATCAGCGGGTTAACTTTTGACGATGAAATGGTCCGCGTAGTGGCTGACGCCAACGCGCATGTGGTAATTTCCCACATTCGGGGAACGCCACAAACGATGCAGCAGAATGTTGAGTATGACGATCTGTTACAGGAAGTTCGCACATTTCTACAACGCGCGATTGAAAAAGCGCTTGCAGCAGGGGTAATGCGCGAAAAAATTATTATTGACCCAGGAATCGGGTTTGGTAAATCTCTCGAGGGAAATTATGAGATATTAAACAATATTTCTTTTTTCAAAGAGTTGGGATTTCCGCTGCTCATTGGGCTTTCTCGGAAATCGCTTATTGGAAAGCTGTACGATGCTGATGAAGACCGCCTTCCAGCAACGATTGCGCTCAACGCAATTGCTGTGTATTTGGGAGCCGATATCGTTCGCGTCCACGATGTGAGGCCCCATGTGCTTGCGCTCAAGGCAGTAGAAATGCTAAAAAAGGTTGGTTTCGATGGAAGCATTGTTCGATAAAATATTGTATTACGTTACAGTGTTTTGGTCATATTTTCGAAATGTGCTCGACATCTTAATCGTCGCATTTATTTTTTACTGGATTTATTCATTTCTTTCAAACACGCGCGCTATTCAGCTTCTTCGCGGTTTTTTTGTTATTTTGCTCATTGGCATACTTTCATGGGTGTTGATGCTCGATACGGTAAACTGGCTTATTACCAATTTAGCGACATCATTGGTAATAACGGTAGTTGTACTTTTCCAGCCCGAACTTCGAAGGCTAATAACGCAGTTTGGACAGCGCAATTGGTTTGCAGCTGCATTAACGGGTGAAGAGGGTTTTCAACTGGATGAGCTTGTTAATGCCGTATTCAGTATGTCTGAAGAGAGAATTGGTTCGCTAATTGTCATCGAGCGAAATACGGGGCTTAAAAGCTATATTGAATCGGGAGTTGTTATCAATGCGCACGTTTCGGAAGAGATCATTCGAACTATCTTTTTCCCCAATACTCCCCTGCACGATGGTGCAATTATCATTCAAGGAGGACGCATTGCTGCAGCTGCTTGTTATCTTCCATTAAGCGATTCAAAACAGCTAAAAAAATATCACGGCGCGCGCCATCGGGCAGCTTTGGGAATAGCAGAAGAAACCGATGCATTGGTGATCGTCACGTCAGAAGAAACAGGTGCCATTTCAGTAATGGTGAATGGGAGATTGTTTTCAAAAATTAGGAATGCCGATTTAAAAAATATGATTTTATATTTTATGAATCCGAAAACCGCATATGAGGAAAAATATCCAATAAAATGAGAACTATTTTAAAATGAGAAAAATTTTGTATGAAATAAGCAAGGCGCTTGTACAGATCCGTGATGTTATTTCGCGCAGGGATTTGGTTCCAAAATTTGTGTCCTTACTTTTAGCAGTATTGCTCTGGGCATATATTGGAAGCACAAAGCTTGCGGTGTTTGAATACCGCATTCCCATTGAGATAAAAAATCTCCCACCTTCTCTTGTTGTTTCTAAAATGAATCTCACGAGCATCACCGTTCGGTTAAATGGAAAAAAAGAAGATTTTGCAAATTTTAATATTAAAAACATAAGGGCAGTGGCAAACTTAGAAAATGCAAAGGTGGGAACAGATCAGCGTTTCCCCATTGCGATTATTAAAAATGAGTTGCCCGAAAGCATACGGGTAACAAACTCAAAAAACTATGTGATTGTCGATATTGAACGGCGATTAACAAAAAAAGTTCCTGTGGAAGCAATTTTTAGCGATAACATCAAAGAAAGCCTTGCTATTGGAAACGTGGCAATCATTCCACCATTTGTCACAATTAGCGGGTCGGAATCGATAGTTGGAAGAGTTGGTGTTGTATATACAGAAATGATAAGTGGGTTTCGCGATGTAGGTCGTTTCGAAAGAGAAATGCCGATAGATCGAACGCGAATTAAAGAGATAGAGTTATATCCGTCATCTGTTCGAGTTCAATATTCGCTTTTGTCAGTTGATGGTTTGCAGAAAATAGAGCTTCCTTTAATCGTTAAAAATCTTTCTGAGGAGTTTCGCGTTGAACTTTCAAAGCGCAAGGTGTTGGTTTATGTTAAAACAACTTTTGGGCAACAAGTTTCACCTGACGATTTCGAAGCCTATGTGGATGTAAATAGAGTGGAGCTGCAAGCCGGCGGTAATGAAAAAAACGCAGAGTACATCATGAAAGTGCAGGTAGGAACAAAAAATAATAAAGAAGGAATAACGATGACGGTGGCAATTCCTTCCACAATTAAATTGCGAGTCACAAAGGGGTAGGAGAAATTCGTATGCCATCAAAAGAAGTATTACTATGCGTGAACATCGATCATATCGCAACACTGCGGCAAGCAAGAGGAGGAAAGGAACCAGATCCGATTTGGGGTGCGATATTGTGCGAACAAAATGGGGCAGATGGCATTACTGTTCATTTGCGCGAAGATCGACGCCATATTCAAGATCGCGATGTTCGATTATTAAAAGAGGTGGTGCGCGGGAAATACAATCTCGAGATGGCACTTTCTGAGGATATCATTCGAATTGCACTGGAAGTTGCACCGCATCAAGTAACGCTTGTACCCGAGAAGCGTCAGGAACTTACCACTGAAGGAGGGCTCGATGTAAAAGCGAATTTTGAAAAAATCAGAGAAACGATTTTGCGGTTTCATGAAAAAGGGATTTTGGTTTCTCTGTTTATCGAACCGGATATTGAATCAGTTGAATTTTCGAAGAAAGCGGGTGCGGATTTCATAGAATTGCATACAGGAACGTATTGCAATGTATTCCGTACGCCGTTGATGGAAAAGGAACTTGAACGTTTGTATCGTGCAGCGCACCATGCCATTGAGATTGGGATTCGTGTCAATGCGGGTCATGGACTTAATTCGGAAAATGTGATTCCAATACTTGGCCTTGCGGGGTTAGAGGAACTTAACATTGGCCATTCGATAATTTCGCGTGCAATTTTTAAAGGGTTACCAGCAGTGGTACGCGAGCTTAAAGATGTTATTCGCCATTTTACTCATTAGGAGAGGTGGAAAAGTGTCGTTTTTACTACGTCTTTTTTTGATATTCGTTATCGCATATAGCATCTATTCGATCATCATGTTTGTGATTCGATTGTTGAGTAACCAATCGCAAAAGCATTTTTCGCGCTTTCACAATCGCCATTTTAATCAGTGGAAAAGCAAAGATCAAAATGAGCACGACAAGGTTATTGAGCTTAACAAAGACCAGTATAAGGTAGAATGATGAGGCAAAGGATACTCGCGTGCGCGTTGTTTGCAATGCTTATTGGTTTGCGCTGTGCGAAATTGGAAGGAGATTTCGGATTTAAAGCTCCATTTGATGATCATTATAGAAAAGTTTCAAAGGTGGTGGAAATAAAAAGCGATGAAAAACGCGAGTGGGTTTTTGTTTTTAAAAATGTAACCGAATCATTTGATGCGGGCGTATTTATTATGAAAAAGGAGATCGTATGGGCAGAAGTGATGCACAACAGACAACGCGTTTCAAAGGAGCAGAATGTGGTATATGGAACAATTGAGGATCTCCCAGAAGGGAAATATAAAATTGTAATTACCGATGGGAAGAATGTAATTGCAGAAAAGGAATTTCTCATCTACAGCGATGAGGATATCCAGTAAAGCAGTATAAAATATAGACAATTTGCTTCGGTGAGAACTTCATATTTGAGGGACACAAGATATTCCTTTTTTGAAATATGCAACAAAAGGAGAAGATAATACGGATATGTAGTTGCAAAAAGGAGCATGGGGAATTTTCCCAAAGCAAAGCTTATTGAAAGAAATATCGTTAAGCATAAAATGTTCACAAATATTGCGGTGCGCACAGTCGATGTGATTCCAAGTACAATTGGCAGGGTTTCTCTCCCAAAAATGAGATCTCCCTGAAGGCCAATGATGTCGAGAATGATGTTTCGTGAAAAAGTAAATCCAAACACAAAAAAAAGAACTGCAATGGATGAAAAATTATAAATGTTAAGTGCAATAATTGGAATGATAGCGCAAACAATAGTCCAACCAAACGACGTGACTAATGTTTTTGAATTGTATGCCTTTTGAACAAGCGATATACCTGTTTTCTCGATCATTTTCTTAAAAAAGTTCATGGAATATATAATTCCAAGAGCTGTTGAAAAAAGGTAGATGGAAAAAGCGAAAATTCCGCAGGATAATATGAAAATATTTGCCGCAATCGCACAGAGCATTGCGAGCGCAAGGAATAATTTTTTATTTTTAGAATAAATTGAATATTTATACGGATTGCTTTCAACAAGCTGCAATGCGGTAAGACAATTATTGAGAGTGTACATCGAAAAAAGATAAAGGGAAGATGCCAATGGCATCATAATACCATTCCGCATCCCTATGAATGCAGAGGTAAAGGCAGTGATAAAAAATGCAGAAACAGATGAAATTATATTTGTGCGAACGAAAAATTCAAAAAGCCGTTTCAAAAAATTGACAGCAAATCCATAGTGGCGATATTGTATATTGTATAACTTTTCCAGAACGTTGTTTATGATCCACGCTGGTGTTGAAGCGCCTGCAGTGATGAATACATAGTCGCTTTTGTTAAAATCTTCTGTGCGCAGCTCATCAGCATTTTCAATATGATAGGTGCGAATGCCGTGTTCAGTGCCTAACGCAGCAAGCCTTCGCGTATTGGCAGAATTTTTCCCCCCAACGACTACCAGCACATTAATACCGCGAGCAATGGCCATCATCACGTCTTGCTGTCTATCTTTAGTCGAATTGCAAATCGTATCGAATATGAACACCCTATCTTTGAATTTTTCTTTAAGCGCATGTACTATTTCTTCAAACAAAACGCGATCGTAGGTTGTTTGAGATACTACCAGATATTGAGAGGCAGGTGGAATGTCATCGATTTGGGCTTTGTTGGATATAACCATTACTCCCGATTGCGCATAGCTTTTTAACCCAATTACTTCGGCATGTTCTTCATCGCCAATGATAATGGTGAATGCATTCTCTTTTGAATTCTTTTTTACAATTGCCTGGACTTTTGCAACTCGAGGACAGGTAAGATTGATGATGCGGGTTGCATTATTTTTTATGTACGACAGTTTTTCTTTGGATATGCCATGAGTTCGAATTGCGATTATTTTTCCATGGACCGATTCATTTTCGCCAAGAAACAATAACCCGCGCTTTTCGAGAATTGCAGTTGTTTGTGGATTGTGTATTATTGGCCCATGTACATAAATTGGTTCTTTTAAAGAATTGAGTTCTTTTATGACTTTTAATACCGCATTTCGCACACCCATGCAGAAACCTGAATGCGAGGACAGTTCAATTCTCATATTATTCGATATTCGCTGAGAACGTAAAAGTGTGAATTGCAGTCAAATTAATCTTCATCGAAAGTTCCCTGTTTTTGAATGGCCTTTTCAAATTCATCTTTTGGCGGCCTTGTGGTTTCACTTCCTTTAAATGGCATCTTTACATTCGGATTGTTGAAATTGCCAGTAATTTCTATTTTTACTTTTCCCCCTGATTCTTCGAGATTATCCAATAGCATTTTATATTCTTGGAAGATGCGAGAATCGGAATTCACATAGATGTAAAGGTTTAGTTTTGATCCATGGGCGATGGGTTCGATTTGAATTGAACCCTTTATTTCTCCATTCACATCGTTGCCAGAAAATTTTAATGAATCGATTCGAAGGCGGCGGTTTTTTAGCGTACCATCTCCATTAATCGATGAAAATTTTAAAGGTGGAATATCAAATCCCTTTATTGTGATTCCTTTCAGCGAAGCTGAAGAGATATCGAGATTTATATCGCCATTTGTGGGAATCCCCGTTTTCCCATCGAATTGAATATTAAAAGAAGTTTTAAGGCTGTGTGTTATTGCGATATCTTGTTTTGTAAATTTAAATGAACCAATTTGAATTTCACCTTTTATTTTTTTGCTGATGAACAGGCGATAGGGATTGAGTGAGATATTAAAAGCTATATCTTTTAATCGAATTTCTGCTCCGTCAGCTAATACAACATTCAAATAATCAATATAGCTATCGCCAATGATGCTGAAATCGATCATCCCAATCTGTATGTTGCGCCCCATAGTCGACTCGAGTTTTTGGAGTTGATTTCGAATTAATATTTCATACGGAAAGGTAAAAAATACAAAAAACGGAACCATTATAAATGTGAGAGCAAAATAAAACTTGGCATATGGAAGTCTCCATGTCTCTTGAATGAATGCCTTTATATTAGTTATAAAACGCTTTATTGTTGGCAACATATCTTTTAGATTCATTCAATTTCCCTTATTGTATTGAAATTACATTATTGTAATGAATAGCTGTTTATTTTTAATTCGACATCGTACGTATTTCCCCCTTTCATTGCTTCCCGCATTCGAATATAGCTTATTTTTAAAAGGAGCGCTGAATTTTCAACTTCGTAAATAAACTTTAAAAGGGGTTCAATTGCAACACCATCGAATTTCATAATTGTCGTTACCATTGTATATTTATTTTGAATTAAGGTTTGCGTACTTCGCGTGTATGCAAGAGCGCTCGATACCCCTGCATTTGCGGCCCATTGTTCAATCATTGAATTTATGTTTGCGTCGCGATTTCCTAATTGGGACATGTATTGTGCTTTTTTCTGTTTTACTTGGCGATATTCTTCATATATGCGATCGATTTTCGCAATGCTTTCAATTTTCTCGCGCACACCCCCTGCGCTTTCACGCCTTCTGTTGGATATGGGCATGATAATAAAAAAGTAAATGAATGCAAGCACGAGCACTACCGCCAAAATTTGAAGAAGCTTTTTTTCGCGTCCTGTAAGTTCGATCATTCGATGTTGTCTCCTTTTGATTCATTCTTTTTCCCATTGGTTTCTTTCAGTTTAATAGTCATAGTAAATCCTACTTGATTTCCTCTTTTTATATTCGTGTTTAAAACAGTAGATTCAAATTTTTTCGATTCTATGAGTTTATTTTTGTAATCTTCTAACAATTTGCTCGAAGAAGCAGTTCCATCAAAGCGAACAACATTTTCGTTAATTACGAGATTTTTTAACACAAATGTTTCGTCGCGAGGAAAGGCATCAGTAATGTCTTTGAGCACATGAATTATTTTTGTTGAGCTTTGAACGATGTTTTCGAGGTTCGCAAGATCTTTTTTCTCTTCAGAGAGAATTTTTTGCGCTTCGCGAACGGGATTTTCAACAGGGTGTCTACTGTGAAAATAGCGTTTGAAACGTTCTTGTAAAAGGGCATCGTACTTTGCTTCTGTGCGCGATTCGAATGCAGTAGAAATGCTTAAATTAAACACGAAGACAAGTATTCCAAATGCTGCAAGGGTACCCGAAAGATAATAAATTTTTTTCGTTTCGTGAAGAACGTCTGGCGTAAATTCGCCTTTAAGAAAATTGATAATGTACGATTTTCTGTTTAGGATTGAAAGAATTGTACCCAATGCAATTGGAAACTGGCTATGGAGTCGCACATCTTCGTATCCTTCTAGGAATGGGAGAGAAACAACAGGTAATTCAAATTCATGGGAAAGCATGTGGCCAAGTCCAATAATATTTGATCCTCCTCCTGAGATGATGATGCGATTAAAATCGATATGGCCGTATTCGTTTTGAAACGATTTGAGCGTAAGTCCAATTTGTTCTATTAGTTCATTGACAACATCAATGGTAAGAGCGAAAATTTTTTGAAATTTTGGTTTCGAAATCCCAAGTGTACGAAAAATGTCTCGTTGGAGATTATTCTCAAGTGAGGTGAGATCGAGGCGTACTTTTTCATAAATTCTGATTGCTTCCGCATATGAAGTTCCCAACACTTCTTGAAAGGCATCTATTATTGCTTCGGTTCCTATAGCGATGCTCCGTGTGAAAAGCAGTGAATTGTTTTCGATAAAATTGAGGATGGTTTTCGAATGTCCAATATCGAGCTGGATGATGGCTTCGTTTTCGATTTTGTTGAAATAGCGATAACATTCAAACAGTGCATTTGACTCCAGACCCATTCGCGCAGGGGGGAGATTAAAATCCTTAAAAAGGCTTAGAAAATTAATTAAAGTATCCTTATGCGTTGCAGCCAGTAGAATCCTTCCTTCCTGAGAGTTTGGGCTCTTTAAAGGTTGAAAATCCATCGAGAGATCTTCGATTTTAAACGGGATGTTTTCTTCTGCTTCGAATGGTATTGCTTCAGCGATCTTCTCAACATCGCTGAAAGGGAATGCAATGTTGCGAATAATTGCTTTTTCCATCGGTAGATTGGTATAGATCGTATAGCCCTTTAAATCTCTTCCTTCTAAAAGCTTTGCGAGTGCATCCCGTTGTGCTTCTTCGCGATCTTCAATGAAAGGATCGATATCTTCATACGCAAATGAGGTAATTTGAAAATCTCGAATACCTGTTTTTACTGTCAAAAGCTTAATGCAAGAAGTACCAACATCTATCGCGGCAATTTTTTCGAACAAAGCGTTCCTCCCATCACTCTTCGCTTATGTAATAAAACCGTTTATCATCTCTATGGTAATAGCCAGTAATCTTTATTGTAGAATGGCCTACTTTCGCAGTTGATTCCAGTTTAAAAATATACGATTTCACTGTCAGCACGTTTTTTAACACAGTTTCGTCGCGTATTAATTCTTTGACTTCATTTACAGAACTGAATGGTTGTTGAATTCTTCTGCGAATTAGTTCGCTAACTACATCATCGGTCATGTAATCGGTGAGAGCGGAAAGCACGCGGTATGGCGCAGTATTTATATTTATTCGATTAATTTCATTATACACGTCACTCCTATCGCCATAAGCGCGAAAATAGTCTGAGAACGCGCGGCTTTTTTCTTTCCCTATTTTTAATTCGAGATGCTGCACATCTCTTTCTCTTTCTTCTAATAGTGCCTTTGCCTTTTCGGGTGACATATCGGAAAGCAATAATGGATGTAGCTTTCTTTTGCCCATGTTATCGTCAACAAGATTTTCTTCTTTCCCAAAGTTTCCACCTCCCAGTCCATAAAAATATAGTGGAGTTATTCCGCGAATTAAAAATAGATCATTGAGGCTGTCGAGTTCTTTGTTGCGCGCGCGGTAAGGGCGTTCTAAGGTAAGATAATAGTCGGGAGATTCTGCTCCAAAAGGGGAACGTTGATCATCGATATCAACCCAATCGAGGATGCAGTCTGCTAAATCCATCGGAAGGCCAAGGTTTAAAAAGAAACGCTGTGTGATAACATAAAATTGTGAGCGATCCACAAATTCGTTTGCCAACACGCTTAAATTTATTTTTGCATTTTCATCGTAAATTCTAATTTTTAGCGTAGCTCCTTCAATTGGAAGTTCCGGAAATTCAAATGCCCAGAGGTCGTCATAACAATCGATGTTTTTGTCAGCTTTTTGAAGGAAGGTTCCTGCTGCCAAACCTCTTCTGTCGGCCTCGAGCAAGAATTTACACAATTCAATGCCTGTCCATGCAATCAATTGAGCGCGGGCCCCATCGCGGACATTCTGGAGGTAATTGATATTGGTTTGAGCGGTTATGAGAAATTCTGTTGAAATGGATACAAGCATAGAAGTGACCAAAAGAACAATTACAAGGACGTACCCCTTTGACTGTAAAAGATACGGAAAGATCCCTTTCTCAAGGAGCAACATCTCCCTTTTCCGATAATTGTGGAGAAATATTTTTATCGCAGAAGAAAGTGCAATATGGGCTTTTTTGCGAAACATATTCTTATTTTGACATGTACAAATATGAGATAAAAATAAAATCTTCTTCCTCACCGCGATAGTTTTTTACTTTTAGTATTGTTTTTACTGCGTGTGGGAATTTAATGTATTTCCGTGAATCCCATGAATCGACCCATGTGTTCCGAAGGCGAAATTCGAATTTAAGGTCGATCACATGATCGAGAATAACGCTTTCGTTGCCACCTGTTTCGGGTTCATCATCATAGGTATTTTGTTCGCGCTTTATTAACATAAACTCGTCGGGTTTGTCACGGTAAGATTTTAGATAATATCCTACTTCGTGGACATCGCTAGAGCGAATTTCTTTTCCTGGATCCGAGTTAATTACAAAATTACGATGATTGATAGTGACGAAATTGAGCTTGCCCTTGAAGGGAGATGAAGTTTGATTTTCACCTATAAAAAATATATCTTTATTTTGTCTATTTACGTATGCGTTGGAAATGTCGCGATCGATGTGATGGATTGCCAAATTAATCTGTTCATAAAAGTTTGCAACTTTCGAAAGTTCGCTTGTAGCAGAAATTACCGAGTGATATGAGGTATACAGCATCAGAAGAATAACAGACGAAATAGCAATTGCAACGAGCATTTCGATTAACGAAAATCCATCACCGTTTCGTGCGATGTAGATATACGGAAGGTTGTGCGATGAAATTAATTTTTTTTGAGCCATCGTGTACTCACTGGGAAGGATAAATATACGAGAGAGAGTATTTTTTTTCGTTTTCACCTTCTTTCCATCGCACGATGATTTCAACCCTGTTTGCAGAAATTGGTCCAAAAATTTCGTGCTCAAAGCGCTGGATTCGCCGCGAATAGGTGAAGTTTGGATATTCTTCAACTGGTTCATTTTCAAGATCGGGTCCACGCATGTGAAGAAGTTTAAATTCATTGAGGCGGCTTTTGGCAATCAGTACGGCGCGCGTAAGATTTTTATTGCCAGTAATCACATTAATTCCAGTAGTGATGCCGGTGATGATGCTCAAAAGAACGATCGATAAAATTGCCGTTGCGATGAGCACTTCGATGAGAGCAAATCCGTTTTGCTTTTTCAAAGTTCTGCCTCCAATTCTTTTTCTGATTCTTCGTAATCGAAATTAATGAAGTCCTTCGCGAACTGAGGTTTTTTTTGATATTTCCGAATGCGAAAGGAATATTTTTCATCATTGGTTACAATGTGCACGATTACATCATCGGAATAACCATTTGGATAAAAAGGGATGAGCACGTTTCCAGTGGTTACTTTTTCCCCTGTCGATAATAGTACTTCTTCTAGTTTGAACGATGATGGGAATTCTCGATACGAAAGCAATGGATTGGGGCTATCCTTGAATTTCCCGTCGATAAAGTTGACGACAGAGATGCCATTTTTGCGGGAGAAGATTTTTTCTGAAATTTCGGAAAGTTCGCTTGGACCTTCTCCGAGGTGGAGAACTAAAAAATTCGTTCTCTTTTTTAAATATGCATCATCGAACGTTTTTTCTATCATGGATGCGAATAGCATAAAATTTGTTCGACTGCTGCTAAAAAAAACTGAAAGGCGAGGAGCCACGATGAGCGTAATTACAGAAATGATGACCAATACGATAATGAGTTCCAAAAGCGTGAACCCGTCCCAATCGAGAAAAATATTGCTGCGCAATTTTGATAGATTATTCTTGTTTGACATTCTTTGTTTCAGATGCGCCACCTTTTTTATGAATTTCCCAGCTTCGAATATCATCATCCGTCCCTTCTTGTTTGTCAGGACCGCAGCTGATAATGTCGTATTCGCGATCATTTTCGCCAGGGACGCGTAAAATATATTCCTTTCCCCATGGATCCAGCGGAACTTCCTTTGAGTCTAAATAATTCCGAATCGCTTCTAACCCCTGTTCCCCAGAAGGATACTCATCGTGATCGAGCCGATAGCGATCCATTGCCATTTTAAATATAAGGATTTGTTGTTTTGCTGCTTGAATTTTTGCTCTTTCGGGAAGATCCATAAATCTGGTATATACAATTGTTCCTAATATACCAATAATCACAATTACGATGAGAAGTTCAAGCAATGAAAAACCATCGGAACGGAATAATTCCGACATGGTGCGGCGAACATGGGCATAGTACAATTTAATATTGTCGATGATCATTTGCATATTGTTCCTCCTTAAAATTCAAAACAAATTGCGATATTCGCAATAATAATGAGTAAAGAAGCATCCCATTGCAACAATTTTTTCTTATGAAATAAAAGCACAAATGATATGTAATTTTTGGACAGAAAAGTAGTTGCATCGAAAAAGATGGGTTTTACAATCATACTAAAATGGCTGCAAAGAAGGTGCATTATATGGCAATTGGATCGCGAATAGATTTGCGAAAGAAGAATAAAAGAAATCACGTGGTGGATTTGTTTCGGAGATATGGCCTTTTGTCAAAAATTCAAGCACGCGTGCTTTCGGGCTATTCGATGAATACGATATTGAGCATCTTCGATCAGCTTATCGAAGGGGAGTATATTCTTGAATCGAGTGGTACGCAAAAGCCAATGGGACGGAAAGCCACGTTTTTTGCGCTCAATGAAAAACGGAGCATTTACCTTGGCACAACTTTTAACCAATCTGGTATATATTCATCTATTATGAGTTTTTCGTATCGACCGCTTTTGATGCGCTTTAGCCCTCTTCCGGTACAGGTAACCAAACAGCAATTCATTGAAATGT
>JAOAAF010000205.1 GCA_026419015.1 Spirochaetota bacterium | reverse complement strand
GTAAACATCATACTAAAAATCTTTATGATACTCGAAGAAGGGTAAAGACACCGTGAACCACGCTGGTTCCGCAACTGTGCTGACCACCTGCAAGCTGATATTAACAACTATAATATCCGGGGGATGTTGGTTATGGGTGAAGCTGCCACTATTTTAGTACCTGATCGGGAAAAATTAAACCAATTAGTCGGAAAAACCGTAGAGTTTCTTGGTATCAAAACCGTATTTACCCCTGGTCCCAGCCGTTTGGTTTATTTGCAGCAGAAAAACTACCCCTCAGAAGAAATTTTACAGGAAAAGAGAAAGATTTTTAATGCTGTCTCTCTTTTTAAGAGAGAAGTTATGGGACTATAACTTAAACTAGTGAACCTATACTTTGGAGACGGCGGGAGTCGAACCCGCGTCCTGACACCTGAAGCTCGGCTTTCTACATGCTTAGGGTATGTTTATATCTCACCCCGGCCTACCACATACCCAAGGTTGCACCGGAGCCAGCGACTTACTCTCACCTGATACTCATCGCTAATACCAGGCTAGCCTTTGTAGGGTTAGCTTTGTTCTCTGCCCAAAGG
>JAOAAF010000204.1 GCA_026419015.1 Spirochaetota bacterium | reverse complement strand
ATACGAAGCTCGGTCCAGAAGAAATTACGCGTGATATTCCAAACGTCGGCGAAGATGCGCTTCGCAACTTAGATGAACGCGGTATTGTACGCATCGGTGCAGAAGTGAAGGATGGGGACTTGCTTGTCGGTAAAGTCACTCCAAAAGGTGTCACTGAGTTAACCGCAGAAGAGCGCCTGTTGCACGCTATCTTTGGCGAGAAAGCACGCGAAGTTCGAGATACTTCTTTACGTGTACCGCACGGTGGAGGTGGAATTGTTCTCGATGTCAAAGTGTTTACTCGCGAAGACGGTGATGAGCTACCTCCAGGTGTAAACCAGCTTGTTCGTGTGTATATTGTACAAAAACGGAAAATTTCCGAAGGTGACAAAATGGCGGGACGCCATGGAAACAAAGGGGTTATTTCTCGTATTTTACCTGAGGAAGACATGCCGTTTTTACCAGATGGTACACCGGTTGACATTATGTTAAACCCGTTAGGCGTACCTTCGCGTATGAACATCGGGCAAGTACTCGAGTTGCATCTCGGAATGGCGGCGAGAAAGTTAGGTCTTCATGTGGCTTCGCCTGTATTTGAC
>JAOAAF010000203.1 GCA_026419015.1 Spirochaetota bacterium | reverse complement strand
TTTTGCGCTCTTAAAAGTAGAAACCATTAATGGCAGAAAGCCCGAAGAAATTCGCGACCGCGTACCGTTCGATTATTTGACTCCGTTGTTCCCCAATGAAAAACTCAATTTGTTTACCAAAGCCGATCAGTACTCTACCCGTATCATCGATTTGTTTACACCCATTGGTAAAGGACAACGCGGCTTAATAGTGGCACAACCCAAAACTGGTAAAACGTGGTTGTTGAAAGACATTGCCAATGCCATTGCTGCCAATCACCCGGAGGTTTACTTGAGCGTTAAAGCCGAAGTGATTGCCTCAACATTTGACGAGCCGGCCGAAAAGCATGTAAAAGTTTCACATATCGTACTTCAGAAAGCCAAGCGTTTAGTAGAGTGTGGTCATGATGTAGTGATCTTGCTCGATTCTATTACGCGCCTTGCACGTGCTCACAACACGGTGGCGCCCGCATCGGGTAAGGTGCTGTCAGGTGGCGTTGAAGCCAATGCGCTCCATAAACCCAAACAGTTTTTTGGCGCTGCCCGTAAAATTGAAAATGGGGGCTCGCTGACTATCATTGCTACTGCGCTGGTAGAAAC
>JAOAAF010000202.1:413-588 GCA_026419015.1 Spirochaetota bacterium | reverse complement strand
CTTGCTTTTGTCAAAATCTCTGTTCCAAAAAAGCAAAAGGGAAAAAAGCACTGCGGTATGGACTATAAAAGAAAACACATAAGCCTTAAAAGCCCGGCTCATCTTTGCACCTCTGTCATTATGGATACCCTTTCAAAGCCATACCTTTTAAAAAGTTCCAGAAGGTTTACTAGGC
>JAOAAF010000202.1:122-403 GCA_026419015.1 Spirochaetota bacterium | reverse complement strand
GGTAATGTGTACCCTCTGGTTTTAAACCCTTCCCTCCGTTCCTGAGTTTCCTCAAAAGAGCTTTTCTGAAATTCAACCAAACTAAGGTCTATCTCAACGGGTCTCTTGCTTTTGTCAAAATCTCTGTTCCAAAAAAGCAAAAGGGAAAAAAGCACTGCGGTATGGATTATAAAAGAAAACAGATAAGCCTTAAAAGTTCGGCTCATCTCTGCACCTCCGTCCTTATGGAGACCCTTTCAAAGCCATACCTTTTAAAAAGGTCCAGAAGGTTTACGAGGCTC
>JAOAAF010000202.1:0-112 GCA_026419015.1 Spirochaetota bacterium | reverse complement strand
GGTAATGTGTACCCTCTGGTTTTAAACCCTTCCCTCCGTTCCTGAGTTTCCTCAAAAGAGCTTTTCTGAAATTCAACCAAACTAAGGTCTATCTCAACGGGTCTCTTGCTTT
>JAOAAF010000201.1 GCA_026419015.1 Spirochaetota bacterium | reverse complement strand
TCATTGAGGCGGCGCGCAAACGCTCAGAGAAGTCCATGGCCCAGCGCTTGGCGAATGAACTCATGGATGCCGCTGAGGCGCGCGGTTCGGCGGTCAAAAAGAAAGAGGATACGCATCGTATGGCTGAGGCCAATAAGGCCTTTGCGCACTACCGCTGGTAAAACGGTCTCTAATCTTTAGTTCTTTAGGATCAAGGGCGGGTCTAGTCGTGGCACGTAATACTCCCATCGAGCGGTATCGCAACCTGGGCATCATGGCGCATATCGATGCCGGGAAGACCACTACTACGGAACGTATCCTGTATTACACGGGTGTCTCACATAAGATCGGTGAGGTACACGACGGCACCGCGACCATGGATTGGATGGAACAGGAGCAGGAGCGCGGTATCACCATTACGGCGGCCGCTACCACCTGTTTCTGGAAAGGGATGGATAGGTCCCGCCCGGAGCATCGGATCAATATCATCGACACCCCGGGGCACGTTGACTTCACCATCGAGGTCGAGCGCTCATTGCGCGTCCTCGATGGCGCCTGCGCCGTCTTTTGTGCCGTCGGCGGTGTGGAGCCCCAATCCGAGACGGTCTGGCGTCAGGCCAATAAATAC
>JAOAAF010000200.1 GCA_026419015.1 Spirochaetota bacterium | reverse complement strand
GCTCTTGTATAATCTGATATTGCGCCTTGATAGTCTTTTAGCTCATCTTTTGCAATACCACGATTATTATATGCCTCTGCAAAATTTGGATTTATTTCTATTGCACTTGTATAATCTGATATTGCGCCTTGATAGTCTTTTAGTTCATCTTTTGCAATACCACGATTATAATATGCATCTGAATAATTTGGATTTATTTCTATTGCTCTTGTATAATCTGATATTGAGCCTTGATAGTCTTTTAGTGCATCTTTTGCAATACCACGATTATAATATGCCTCCGCATAATTTGGATTTATTTCTATTGCACTTGTATAATCTGATATTGAGCCTTGATAGTCTTTTAGTGCATCTTTTGCAATACCACGATTATAATATGCCATTGCAAAATTTGGATTTATTTCTATTGCTCTTGTATAATCTGATATTGCGCCTTGATAGTCTTTTAGTGAATATTTTGCATTACCACGATTATTATATGCATCTGCATCATTTGGATTTATTTCTATTGCACTTGTATAATCTGATATTGCGCCTTGATAGTCTTTTAGTGCATCTTTTGCAATACCACGATTATAATATGCCATTGCAAAATTTGGATTTTTTTCTA
>JAOAAF010000199.1 GCA_026419015.1 Spirochaetota bacterium | reverse complement strand
GTGCACAGGGACCGGGAATTAAATTTTCCACAGATGACCAGATTCGTGTTATTCATGCATTAGATGATTTAGGGATACACTATATTGAAGCGGGACAACCTGCTTCGAACCCCAAAGCGGAACAAATCTTTGTAAAAGCAAAACAATTGAATTTGAAGCATAGCAAAATTGTAGCATTTGGCAGTACTCGTCATCCTAAATCGCGTACCGAGGAGGACCCCAATATCAATGCATTGCTCCGTGCAGAGACAGAAATCATCACTATCTTCGCAAAAACTTCTGCACTGCATGCCACCGAGGTATTAGGTGTTTCGCTGGAAGAGAATTTGAAACTTATTGAGGAGTCCGTTTCATATCTCAAAAAGCATGGTAGAAAAGTATTTCTCGATGCGGAACATTTCTTTGATGGTTATGATTTAAATCCAGAATATGCCTTACAAACTCTAAAGGTAGCTCTGGATAACGGTGCAGATTTATTGGTGCTATGCGATACCAATGGTGGACACCTGCCCCATCAAGTAGGAGAAATTACCCAAAAGGTAATAGAGACATTCCCTAATACTCCTGTAGGAATTCATACCCACAACGACACAGGTTGTGCTGTAGCAAATAGTCTTTCCGCCGTTTATGT
>JAOAAF010000198.1 GCA_026419015.1 Spirochaetota bacterium | reverse complement strand
CATCATTGGCGTCAACCTCTAAACAAGATTGCCCTTGTTGCACAGTTTATAGAAGATGAGTTTAATAATGGGCAACTAAATAAAGAGACTTTATCACATTATATATCAGACATTATGAGATTAGTCCAACAAATGTCTGATATTTTACAGGGATTTCAAAGTTTCTTTGCAAAGAGTCAACATGATGAGGATAGAGAGTATGACATCAAGTTTATAGCAAGAGATATAATCAATTTATTAAAAGAAGAGGTTTTAATAAAAAAACCACTAAAGACCAGGATAACTTGCATGGTTCATAATCTAAAATTTGAAGAAGAAAGTATGGTTATACCTTGCAATGAGTTTAAGATAAATAAAAATATTTCTCTAGTAGAGCAGGTTTTCCTAAATCTTCTAAAAAACTCCATAGAGTCTATTTCCTTATCAGAAAGGGAATATGGAGAGTTAATTGTAGAATTTTACAAACAAGAAGATGTAATTACTGTCGTTTTAAAAGACAATGGAGTAGGAATAGATGAAGATAAAATTACAAAAATATTTGATCCATTTTTCACAACAAAAGAGACTGCTATTCACACAGGACTTGGTTTATATATAGTAATGGTAATTGTAAAAAAACATCTAAATGGTTCAATAAAGGCTCAAAAC
>JAOAAF010000197.1 GCA_026419015.1 Spirochaetota bacterium | reverse complement strand
CAATATCAGATTATACAAGTGCAATAAAAATAAATCCAAATGATGCAGAGACATATTTTAATCGTGGTAATGCAAAAGCTAATCTAGAAGACTATCAAGGCGCAATATCAGATTATACAAGAGCAATAGAAATAAATCCAAATTATTCAGATGCATATTTTAATCGTGGTAATGCAAAATATGTACTAAACGACTATCAAGGCGCAATATCAGATTATACAAGTGCAATAGAAATAAATCCCAATTATGCAGAGGCATATTATCATCGTGGTCTTGCAAAATATGAGCTAGAAGACTATCAAGGCGCAATATCAGATTTTACAAGTGCAATAGAAATAAATTCAAATTTTGCAAATGCATATTATAATCGTGGTGTTGCAAAAGAAAAACTAGAAGACTATCAAGGTGCAATATCAGATTATACAAGTGCAATAAAAATAAATCCAAATGATGCAGAGACATATTTTAATCGTGGTAATGCAAAAGCTAATCTAGAAGACTATCAAGGCGCAATATCAGATTATACAAGAGCAATAGAAATAAATCCAAATTATTCAGATGCATATTTTAATCGTGGTAATGCAAAATATGTACTAAACGACTATCAAGGCGCAATATCAGATTATACAAGTGCAATAGAAATAAATCCCAATTATGCA
>JAOAAF010000196.1 GCA_026419015.1 Spirochaetota bacterium | reverse complement strand
GTATTAATTGACAATGGGCGTCAACAGGACATACCGGATATTAATATCGCTTTTAGCGAATTACTTGATATAGTTAATAACCGACAGAAAATCACTTTAATTAGCAGTATAAAGCTTGATAAAGATATTATAAACAGGATTAAAAAGAGTCTAGAGGATAGATTTAATAAGAATATTATTGTTGAAGAGGTCATAGACCCAACTATTTTAGGTGGAATTATAGTGCAAGTAGATGATTTAATTATAGATGCTTCTTTGAAAAATGATTTATTAAATTTGCGCGAAAAATTATTACAAAGTAAGATCAGAGGTGAAGTGGCTTATGAAGATTAAAACTGAAGAAATAAAATCGATTATTAAAAAGGAAATTGAAGGGTATAAGTCACAACTAGATGTAAGAGAAGTAGGTACAGTTATCCAGGTTGGTGATGGAATAGCTCGTATTTATGGATTGGATAATGCGATGGCAGGTGAAATGCTTGAATTTGAGAACGGAGCATATGGCCTGGTATTTAACCTGGAAGAAAATTCAATAGGTGCTGTTATTTTAGGTGACTACCTTTCAATTCAGGAAGGTGATTCTGTAAAGCGTTTAAACAGAGTTCTTGCTGTCCCCGTTGGCGAAGAGCTGTTAGGACGTGTTGTAAATCCTCTGGGTATACCATTGGATAACAAGGGGCCTATAAATTCTACCAAGATGAGACC
>JAOAAF010000020.1 GCA_026419015.1 Spirochaetota bacterium | reverse complement strand
AGCGCCTGGCGTACTGGATTTGCAGTGCGCGCTGCAGCTGCAACAATAGGCGCTGAGCCAAGACCTGCCTCATTTGAAAAAAGCCCCCTCGCAATACCGTACCGTGCAGCCATCATTACCGTTGCGCCTGCAAATCCCCCCCCTGCTGCCAAAGGGGGAAATGCTGATTTGACAATTAATGCGATTGAGGGAATAATGGCAGTTCTGTTAAAAAATAAAATAATTCCACATCCGATAATGTAAAAAATCGCCATAAACGGAACAATTCCTTCGCATACTCGCGCAATTGATTTCACTCCGCCTAATATCACGACTGCAACAATGCTGGCGACCACAACTCCTGTCACAAATGTGGGAATACCAAACGTGGCATGGGCCATCTTTGAGATAGAATTCGCTTGTACCATATTCCCTATGCCTAATCCAGTAATCGCGGTACATACACAGAAAACCACGGCGAGCCATTTCTGTCCAAGGCCACGCTCGAGGGCATACATGGGCCCTCCAAGCATTGTTCCATCAGAGGTTTTTACGCGAAACTTTACCGCAAGAACGGCTTCAGCGAATTTTGTTGCAAAACCAAATATGCCCGTAAGCCAACACCAAAATACTGCACCTGGCCCACCGAGGGCTACTGCGGTGCCCACACCGACAATGTTTCCCGTTCCGATGGTTGCAGCAAGTGCTGTTGCAAGTGCTCCGAAATGGCTTACATCACCGCTTCCCGTTGTGTCCTTCGCAAATGAGAGGCGAAGAGCTAACGGGAGGTACTTTTGCACAAATCTTAAGCGTATCGTTAAAAATATATGTGTTCCCATAAGGACCACCAACATTGGCGGTCCCCATAGAAAACTGTTGCACCAAAGAATAATTGCATGAAGCGTTTCCATCATGACCTCACAATTATGTTTTTTTCGTATAAAATCATTATAATTGTCAAGTGAATATTAAAATTTTTAATTATAATAAAACTAATTACACAGTAATGCCATCGTTAAATTACCATTGACAAAAAAATAACCAGCTGATTATATTTGTGTAAAAAATCAATCACTGTATAAAAACAAGAGGGAGGTAGTACGATCATGTTGTTAAAACGTTTTGCGTCAGTTATGTTTGTTATAATATTTGCAATCGCTTCTATACACTGCAAAAGAATCAGCACCAATACCATAAAAGTTGGTGCACTTTTTGCAGTCACTGGCCCTGCATCTTTTTTGGGCGCACCCGAGAAAAAAACAGTTGAGATGTTCGTTGAAGAAATCAATGCAAAAGGAGGAGTACTTGGTAAACAAATTGAGATGATTATCAAAGATACCGGGGGCAGTCCCGAAAAGGCAGTTTCTTTTGCAAAACAGCTAATCGAAGAAGAGAATGTATTTGCGATTATCGGTCCTTCAACCAGCGGGGAATCGCTTCAGATTAAAGAGCTCTGTGAAAAATCAAAAACAATACTCATTTCATGCGCAGCAGCGGAGAAGATTGTTGAACCCGTTTCAAAATATGTCTTCAATACACCTCAAAAAGATCGACATGCTGTGATCCGAATTTTTGGGGTAATGAAAAAACTTGGAATCAATCGAATAGGGGTTATTGCTGCAAACACTGGATTCGGCAAAGCAGGTAAAGAACAACTTGAGAAACTGGCTCCTGGATCGGGGATTGAAATTGCCATCAGCGAAGTCTACGATAAGGATGCGACTGATCTGACTGGTATACTTACGAAAGTTAAGACGAAAAATGTTCAAGCACTTGTTAACTGGTCAATTGAACCCATACAGGCTATTGTTGCCAAAAACATGAAACAGATTGGTATGAATATCCCACTTTTCCAAAGTCATGGTTTTGGCAATGTGAAATACGCCCAAGCTGCTGGAAAAGCAGGAGAAGGAATAATTTTCCCTGCGGGTAGATTGCTCATCGCCGAACAATTACCCGACAATCATCCTCAAAAAGCTTTATTGTTACAATACAAAAATTCATATGAATCGCGATATAAAGAAGATGTGAGTACATTTGGCGGGCATGCATACGATGCCATTCTCCTTTTAACGAAAGCTATTGAAAAAGCCGGCGTCATCGATAAAGAAAAAGTGAGAGATGCAATGGAGAATATGACAGGTCTTGTAGGAACAGCTGGCATTTTCAACTATTCGCCCACAAATCATAATGGACTCGATGAAAACTCATTTGAAATACTCACAGTAAAGGATGGAAAATTCGCTATATATCACAAATAAAAACTTTTATTAATAATATTTATTTTATGAAATGGCGCTATTGTCGTAGCGCCATTTATTTTAAAAAACGCTTCTATAAAATAATTCAATCGATTGAAGGAACTTTTGCTGTAAACTGATGAGGCGATATTTCTCTATGCTCATTTTATTTAAATCTAAAAATTCATCTGTAAAATAAAGCGAACGCGAGACTGAAAGTCGAATCATCGGTACGGCAGCAGAACCAAACGTCTTTAACAAATTCCCGCGAAATGAAGGTGAATTTAACGTAAATCGTTCGGTAACTGTGTTTGCTTCTTTTCGAAATTGATGTGCGAGAATTCGAAGAAACTCTTCAGCAACCTCCATTGGGGCAGTGTGCACAATTCCCTTTGAATTTTGTATTGTATTTTGCACTGAAAGGAGTGGGCGCGGTTTGCCCGCATCGGGCGCACTCGCAGGCGCAACCGGCATCATTGTGTGACATTCGATTATACACTTTATTTTCCTTCTGTTAATAAAATTATTAATCCTTTCATAAAAAGGAATATAGTATCGCTGAATTATGGCAGAAATCGCAATTTCATCGGGGAAATTGTTTTCCTTATAAATTGGTTTACCAAAAGTCGATAATTTTTTTATCACACCATCGTTGTGCGCGGGAGGAACTTCCAGCAGTGATCGATCCAAATCGACAAAAAGTCGTGAAATCGACGCACAGATGCACTCGAAAACTTTATCCTCGAAATTAAAGATATCATTTGCAAATGCATCTGAATTTAATAGAAGATCAAAATCGCTTATTGCAGTATATTCGCGCAATTCGTCTGGTATTTGTATTCCACCATGTGGAACAATTATTAAAAAGGGTATTGACTTCATTATTGCGAAATTAATTTTAATGCACAAAAAATCCCAGTCTTAGTTGATATTTCACCTTCGATTGCATTCATCGTCAAATGAATTTTCTCCAAAATCTTTTCGTTTGAAAAAAAATTCGATTGACGATTCTAAATATCTTTGTGCATATTATTTAACAAAAATAGATTGAATCGATTAGGCAGGGAAAATGAAACCATACAACATCGACCAAATAGGTTTAGAAATTTTAGAAATACTTGCGAAAAATTCAAAAGCTTCGTACGACGATATTGCAAAACAGTTAAACATTTCAATTGATAAAGTAAAAAAAGTAATTTCAAAACTAGAAAAAGATCGGATAATTCTCAAATACAAAACTCTTATAAATTGGGAACGCGTTAAACACAATGAAGTTCGCGCACTCATTGAAGTGAAAGTTATTCCTGAAAGAGGAGTTGGATTTGATGCAATCGCCGAACACATATATCGATATCCTGAAGTTTCTTCCGTGTATTTGTTATCAGGTAGCTACGATCTATTAGTACAGGTAGAGGGTCCCACATTGAAGGATGTGTCCCTTTTCGTTTCGGAAAAACTTGCAACAATCAAAAACGTTCAATCGACTGTCACGCATTTCCTTTTGAAAAAATATAAGGAAGATGGAGAAATTCTAGTTGAAAATATTGAAGCGAAAAGGCTCCCTGTAACGTGACATTAAATAAACTATTAAGTGGAATTAATAATTTCGTATGGGGTACCATCGGAAACCACAATAAGGCATTTGACAATGCTTACGATTCAAAATAGCTCCCCTGCTCGTACAGTTTATTTGTTAATCTTTTTTTTGAACATATTGAATATCTCCATTTCGTTACATTGCTCATCGAAACCTATCAAATCGTTCGACCAAGAAGGCGAACTTCGCGAAATCCGATATACCGACAAGCGCGGAAACATACAAATAATCGAATTTTCGCATAACAAAAAGCAAAGGACATTGACAATCGAAAAGAAAAATTATCCACAATCCATACTTGAAATGAATATGAGAATACGCTATTCGCCTGAAGGCCGCATCACATTAATTGCAAAAAAAGTATTTTCTAAGGAATCAGCCCAAAACGAAGCAGAGTACGATTCATTTACTTATTCGAAATCGGGTGAAATCGTAAAAATCGAAACCTCATATAAAAGCTCTTACAGCATCACAAAACATAACACCGCGCTTATTATTTCCCAATTCAAATACCATTCAGGAACTCTTTCAGAAATTATTGAAAACGGTGGAACATATAAAAATATTATTAAACCAACATATTCCGATGATGAAATTAAATCGCTTGAATTTAGCCATTTTGAATATCACCCAAAGAAGCGCGCTTTCGAAAAAACAAAAGAATTAATCTTTTTATTTTCGAACGAAAAAATACGAAAAGCAATCGACAAAACCACAAAAAAGGAATTCAGCAAAAACGATGCTTATCGCATGTTCATCGAAAACAATGTTGGTCGTGCTTTAGACAAATTAAAGTTTGGAACCACCATTGAAGAATTTTTAAAAAATCCAGAAAAATTTTTAATCAGCGAATAGTTTAATAATAAAACGCATTGACAGCATTCGTTCTCTTTTTGTCACTCATCAACATGCCGATGTGCACAATTAAGAGTTTCACCAATTAATATTACACCATATAACCCATTCAGCGCAGGACCTGGATTAAAAAGTATTGGTTTCCCATTGCCAATGTATTTTTTATGTGTATGTCCAAAAACGACAATATCGCACGAATTTCTTTGTCCTTCTTCGTACAATTCTGCATAGTCATCATGTGCGCGTTGTAAATCGCCATGGGCGATATAAAATCTAAACTTTCCAATATCAGTGACGACACGCCGTTCATATTGCGAAATATACGTGCCATCCATATTACCTGCTACTACAAAAAGCTTAGTAGCATTTATCTCAAACTTTTGCAAATCATTGATGCCATCACCACAATGGATAATCACATCGCACGGCAATTCTTTTTGAAAAATCCGACGCAATGCATTAATATTGCCATGACTATCAGAAATCACCAATACTTTCATCGCGATGACCTCATAATATTCCGATCCTGAACGCCAATATTTTTTTCTTGGAGTTCATATTCATTTACTATTTAAGAAAGAAATTATTATTGACAATCCTCGATTCCGCTGACATGATAAAAAAACCGTATTATATCTTGTCAATGTGAAAAAAGTCAGCCATACAATGCAAAAAACTTTGCGGGAGAAAAATTTATGAAAAATAACAACAAACGCATCTACGCCCCCCTAACGATCATTACAATTGGAATTGTCTGTATCGGTACTATAATCATTTCTTCTATTCTGATTGCCGAAACGCCAAACCCAATCGATCGCTCACACAAAAACGATTTTCTTATAAGCCAGGGAATCGTTGGTAAAATCAGCGAACTTCGAATGACCGTTGACCTTGCTGATGAAGCAGAAGCAAAAGGATATAAAATAAAAGATATACCACAGCAGGTTTTCACTACATTTGAAGTTATCGCTAAAGGCAACACTGTAGCAAAACTTCCCGTACCACTTGCCGGATCGACGAATGAAGGAGTCGTATATATCCATACTATATTGCCATCAAATGCACCTCGGGATGGTTCAAATGTATACGTATGGAAAAATGGTACCCAATTACAAATACGCCGTGCTGCAAAAGCCGATAGCGTAATTGACGTTCAACTCCCTCTCGACAAAGGTTACAATTATTTATGCTTTTTAGTAAAATCAGGAAACAGTTGGTGGGGACGAAGCCGCGTTATTCGTATCGAATCGCCTGGCAGTGAAGAAAAAAAGGATCCTGCTCCCATTCCCGTTCAGGATTTTTGGGATGAAGCCAATGCAAAAGGATATAATCCTCCGAAAAAAGACTCTATCATTCCATTTTTGAGCATGACAATCACTTCGCGAGGTAAAATCATTGCTGAGATTCCCAACCCTCTTGCGGGTGTTACCGAACAAGGAGTTGCTGATTCATATTTGCGATTACCATCCAATCTTTCAGGTTCGAATAATTCCGTCTTTATATGGAATAACGGTGAAACTACCCCAGTATCGAAGCTTGCCCGAAGCGAACAAAATGTATTGAGCAAAGTCGTATTATCGCGCGGTTATAATTATATATGTGCAATTGTTTTTGATGGTCAAAAATACATCGGCCGCTCACCAATGATGCGCATTAATTCAACGGTACATGCATCGATTGCGCGGTTTGAGATGGTATGGGATGGACCGGGCGATATGGATCTACATATTGATAGCCCTGAAACCGGCTTCCATGTATGTTTTTCCAACACCTCGATCGATTATTCAGGAGTACGCGCAAATTTGGATGTCGATAATATGGCTGGTTTTGGTCCCGAGAACATCCGAATCTATTCACTTCCGGGCAAAATAAATGTCCGCTGCTTTGTGAACTATTATTCGGGTGGAAGCAACCCTATTGGCGTTACTGTTCGCTTTTACGATAAAAATAATAAAATGATTAAAACTGAACACAAAACTTTTTCTGCATCTGACATTCGACCTACAGCACAATTCACCGATAAATCGTGGCTTGCGGGAACGGTTACGTTAGAACCGTAAATTTTTATCAATGCATCGGCAGTGAAATTTTTTATATGTGCATTTTTCTATACGCAGTGATTTTTTTTATTGATGAGGGGAATAGGTTTTCATTTGTATGCGGGAAAAACAATGCAGCCGTATACTGAGAATGATAGTTGCTAAGTGCGCTTAAATTTATATACGTTATTTTTGATGCTAACTCTGCTTGTAAGGTTCGCGCTTTTTCTGACAACAATAAATTTAGAGAGCCCATCAACGATGCGTTGCCAATATATGTGAACTTTTCATAAGAAAGTTCTGGCAAAAGCCCTATGGTTATTGCATTATCAATGTTGAGAAATTTTCCAAATCCCCCTGCGATATATACCTTCGTAATATCCGCAAAAGTCAACCCAGCAAATTCTAAAAGAGTTGTTATTGCACTAAACACTGCTGCCTTTGCCCGCAACACGTTTTCTATGTCCTGTTCATTAACGAATAATGCCGCGTCAGGTAATCCTTCATATCCTGTATTGAAAATAAAGCGCGCTTTTCTTCCCTCTCTTTTAATATTTGGATTTTGAGCATTTTCTACAAATTTTCCTGATCGATCGATTATCCCCCGTTGGAGGAACTTACTGAGGATATTAATAATACCTGACCCGCATATCCCTTTTGGGATCGCATCACCAATAACATCGAGTTTCACCATCTCCCCTTCTTCGTTAAATTCAATATCGTATATTGCACCATCAATTGCTCTCATTCCACAAGAAATACCCCCACCTTCGAACGCAGGTCCTGCTGAGCAGGCACATGCGAAAAGAAAATCGCGATTTCCCAGAACGATTTCTCCATTCGTCCCTATGTCAACAAACAGCGATAGGCCACTTTCATTGTACATGTCAGTGCAGAGTATTCCTGCAGTGATATCACCCCCTACATAGCTTCCGACAGCAGGAGAAACGTATGCGATTGCGTGCGGATTGATTGACAACCCGATTTCTTCGGCAAAAACATAATCGAGGGTGTAAAATGCAGGAGTATATGGTTCGAGGCGAAGATATTCGGGAGTAACCCCAAGCAAAAAATGCATCATCGTTGTATTTCCCGAAATCACCGCTGCATAAATGTTGTTTGGAGAAATGTTATTTTTCTCGATTAATCGAGAAATCAATCTATTAATTGTTGAAATTGCTTTCGAGTTTACTTCTAAAAGGTATTTCTGAGTACGCGCATAATGGATGCGGCTGATAATATCCTCGCCACAAATAATTTGTTCATTATATCCAGAGGCAATTCCAACAACATCTCCGGACAACAAATCGGCGAGTGCGACCGATACAGTGGTTGTACCAAGATCAACAGCAATTCCATAAATGGGTTTATCCAATTTATCCTCTATTGCGCACAGATGTGCATGGTCGCCGCTACGATATACAAGTGTCAGCATTCGCCCTTGCTCTGTTCGTAGTGTTTCAGGAAGCATTCGCAGCACTGCAATTGGCCAATGTATGGATGACACCTGTACGATTTTTGCGAGTTCGCCATTTACTCTATCAACATCAGATTTTCCATCATCTAATTGAGGTGCTGGTACCTTTAAAATACACGGAAGGACGAGTGGTTTTAATAATTCGTTATGGAAAAATTTTTTATCGCAAAAATCATAAGATTCATCTACATCGTAATTCGTAAAATCCCACTCCTGAACCTGAATTCGACAATCTTTTTGTCCAATTGCAGTTTTGCATGCCAAAACAACAGATGGTGGAGAATCTTCTGGAGGGTGTTCAAATCTCACTACATCGCCCGATAAAACTGAAACAAGGCATCGTTTACACGTGCCTTTTCCCCCACACGGCAAAGCAAGATGTACACCAGCTTTTTGCGCTGCTTCAAAAATGAGCGTTGACTCATCAACTATTGTAAACTTACCGGCTGGGAAAAACTCAACCCGAGGCATATTCCACTACAAAAGCCTTGATTTCACAAAGCTCTCAATATCGCTCGCTTCCTGTGGACCAACCAATATATCCCACTCAGGAAGAAGTTCAGAGAGCTCACCTGAAATTTGCGCAACGTATCCAGGAATGATCAACCGTTTCGTTTCAAGCATATCTGTAAGCTTTTTTTCATTAATAAAACTTGCTATTTTTGGCGCAGTGAATTTACCCGCAGCCCATGCCGTGAGAACGCTCATCCCTTCGCATTCAGGTACTACCAGATATGCGCTTATACCGCTATTTTCAATTTCTCCCGAGACTACAAAGTACGTAAGAGAAAAATTTGTCGTGACAAAAACAGGTGAATTTTTTGTGGGATCGCCAATTAAATAGATATTCGGATCAACTTGAATGGGTTTTTGTGGATCGCTATACGCATTCATGCGTAGGGTAAAAAGAGAAGCAAGGAGCGCTGGATCAAAGTTAGGCAAGATGATAATACCACCATATTTTAGAATTTCAGTGATCGATTCGATCGCGCTCTCCCAAATATCCCCTGATTGCACAAATCTTAAAAACGGAAATCCCAAAGATTTTATCCCATACTTAATTGCTGCAGAACGTACAATGGTATTTGTCAGAAAATGTTCTGAAAGCGAATAGGTTGTAAATTGGAGAAAAATTTGGAAAAATCCCCGATTGCGCATTTCTGTGACCTTTGTAAATAATTCATCGAGCGTGTTGACATGCAAAGAAAGCGCAAAGTTATATTTTTGTGCGATTTCAATAAATTGATCGCAATTTTCAATGCTGCAACAGAGAATGCTTCCCGAATTCGCAATCTTTTCGCAAACTCTTAACACACTGTTGACATCATTGCAATTTAAAACGAGTGGCTTATTGCAACGATTCCAAACTGTCTCTGCACGATTGACAAACAAATCGTTGTTTTTCTCACAGGTGAGTGCTATGCAATCAATTCCAAATTCTTCTCCCACGCGATGGTATGTATAATTGACAGCAGCATCGAGTTTTTCCTCAAACAGCATATCAGAATCGGTTTCTAAAATATGAAGTCCTATACGCGGTGGATGAACGAATGCTTTTTCATGTCGATACAGTACTGTTTCTTCACCCACTACAAACTTTTTATTTGGACCAAAATAAACCGCCCGTACTGGTGGTTCCGTTGCTTCGAACAATATTCGATGTGCTTCCTCAGAAGCATATGGGCATTCGGTAATTTGAGCTTTTCGCGCTGCGAGTTTCATTGCAAACGCAAGGCAAGTATTCGACCCGCATTCCTTGCAATTGGTACCCGGTAAAAGTTTATTGATTTGTAATCCAGTAAGTGCCATCTATATCAAAATCGCTCATTCACAAATCTATGCATAATCGCAAACGAATAAACAATTTTATCGATTGTTCTGATGTCAATTAAATTATATATCGATATAAAAAATAAAATGCCCCAGCGCAAACTGGGGCATTAACGTTTTCCCTCAATCTTTTCTCTATTCAAGCGAGTGATTGAAATTAATTGAAATCGCGCTTTCTTCAGCGCTCATCCCGTAATAGAAGTGAATAATTGTATTCTGGTTCCACGCAATCACTAAACCGCCCCCATATGCAACTTTATAATCGCCAAATCTGGGTTCAGTAAAAGGATCTTTCGCATTATCGTACACATTTCCTGTATCACAGAAAAGAACAATTTTGAATGCAAAAAGTTGTCCGAATGGATTTATTTCGCCAAACTGATAGCGAGCTTCAATATTTCCAAGCGTCATTGTATTTGCGATGAAACGATCTTCCATATACCCGCGGAGTGTGCGAAAACCGCCCAAACCGCCATATCTATTCATCGCGAAGGCGAAAATTCCCTTTTCGTAGAATGGGACATCACCCGACGAATCGGTATATCCCACTCGTGCTGCAACCATAAAATTTCGGATTGGTGAAATATACCCTCGAAGGCCTACAGTAGAGCGTACATAATCGTATTCCGATCCCAAAAACCCGCGACTTATTTCAAATGCATAATCGATATAAAATCCATTCTTTGGATCCGGCTCAAAGTCGCGCATATCGATGGCAACCCCAAGTCGGGCAAACGATGTCCAACCGCCTTCATACCCTGTCGGTTGCAATTGGGAAAGCAATGTCGGCTGAGTTTGCCGATATGTATCGCCCCCAAAAAGCCCTAACTCAAATTCGCGATTATCCCACGGATCGATCTCTACTCTTCGAACTTGATATCCCAATAAGAATCGCAAAAATTCAAAATTTCGATATATATCAAATGAAAATTTTGGAGCTGTTATGGTATAGTTGTTGTATTTGTAATTCGCATAGTTATTGGCTTTCAATACTTCGTCTTGATAATCTTTATACTTTTCGTATTCTTTTCCCGCAAATGTCAACGGCCGCTGAGCATTTTCTGCACCATGGCCGAAAAAATTCGCATTCAATTTTTTTTCAAAAACCACTGATGTACGTACCCGAAAATCGGTGCCAAAAACTTTAAACTGATCGATATTGAATTCATGATATTGCCATCCGGCCGTTGTCGCGAAATATTGAATATACATCTGTGTAAAATACGGCGCATATGCGAAATCTGGATCAGACTTAGATCCATTATTATACAAAAATATTCGCAAACCGTATCCGAGACCAGTATCGCTAGAAAAATTAACCAGAGGTAAACCCGTTGGGTACCACCCTTCTCTTTTTTTGGCTAAATCTTCATCGCTCATTCGAGCCGCTATTGCAAGATTACCTTGCAAAAACACCGATACCGCCCACAAACAAACAAATATCCACAGTAAACGTTTATGCATACATACCCCCTTAAATTTTTTCTGTGAACGCGCCCATCGAACGCAGAAATTTATTTAACATACATTCAGGATTTTGTCAATCATTATTGTGCGTCATAACTTCCAAAAATTAAATCCTTATAAACATTAATAATGCAGTATGAAATATCGAGAAATAGTCCATTGTGCTGATAATCAATTTAAAATAAACTCGTTTGTAATTGGATTTATTAAAGAATGCATTATGCAATTAGCGAAAAACTGCAAAGTAAGGCGAATAAATAAAAATTTCCGTCAATTATAAATTGAATACTTCGGAAAGAGAACTTAAACGTAACACATTCATTACTTGTGAACTAACTTTTGTGATTTTGAAATTTTTCCCTTTCTTTTTTTGAAGTTTCATAAGGCTTATAAGAACGCCCACGCCTGACGAGTCGATGTAATCAACATTTGATAAATCGAGTTCGACGTCCTTATCGCTATTTTGGCCAATCTCAAAAAGCTTTTCTTTAAATTCTTTTATTGTCATCATTTCAATGTCACCAAGGACAACAATATTTATAACGTTGTCGCTTTCCTTAATTTCGATTTTCATGCTTTAATACCCACATAAAATTTATCTTTTAATCATAATTAAAAAAATTTTAAAATTCTTAACAATTTTTTACAGCTATTTATCAATACACTATACGCCGTTTTTACGTCAAATATTAATTATGCGTAACGAAAATTTTTTTATTGTTGACTTAAATAATTGAACGATTAGTATTCATAACATCAAAATAATGGATAAGACCCATGAGAAGATCGTTTTTGCGCAAGATACAATTTACGTTAATAATATTTTGCATTACCAATCACAGCCTATCCCTCTATGCGGATCGTCATTCGGAAGCCGAAGTAAAAAAAATCTTAAATGAAGTAGAAAGCACGTTTAACGACTATATTGAATCAGGCGTATTTGATTATGCACCGCGTGAAGCCGAAAGGGCAAGAAAATATCTTGAAAATGCGAAGAGAATGATATTACAGGACGAAAGGGATTTTGCATTTTATGAATTAAAAAAAGTATCCGCCCACTTCAAACTTTTCGATGCCAAAAGAAAAATGGTAAACGCTGAACTCGATCTTGATCATTTAAAAAAAAGCATTAAATAACAATTGTATGCAAAAAAATAAAAAATTCATTTTCATTAAAACAATCGCATTGATGCAATTTACTCTATTGTATACAGGCGCGCTGATTTTTTTTCCCCACCAAGGATGGACAAATGATAAATCGGAAGCGAAAAATGCCATTTCTGTTGCGCAAAAAGCAATTGAATTTTTGGACAAAAATACTTATTTAAAAAAGCATATTCCCTATAAAGAATATTACAACGCGCGTGTTTATTTTGACACAGCACAATATCAATTTTCCGAAGAGCGCGATTATTCTAACGCATCGTATTTTGCAGAAATGGCTCTCTTTGAAGCAGAAACAGCAATTGCAATTGCTCGGACACGATATGCGCATTACCAAAAGTTAAAAATTGAAAATGAATATTATTTGGAAATTTTACAATCAGCGGGTCGTACTTCTTCAATTAAATTTGCCCTCACAAAAGCTGGTTTCTTTCGAGAAAATAACCAACACAAAAGGATTTTTGTCGACTCGCAACTTTTTAAAAAAGATTTTTCTGATATTTCAAAAAATGGAAAAAAATGTCTTAATAAAATTATCGCTGTGTTAAAGTTTTTACGAAAAGGAACGTTAGAATTAATTGCATTTTTTCCAGAATCGAGTAGCCAGAAAGATCTTACAGAAAAAAAGCTAAAATTAATCGAAAATTATTTTCAAACACAAAAAGGCATTAGTGCTATCAAACTTTCTACTAAAATCGTAACAAAAACTGATGGAATTGTAATTGGTGACGAATTATTTCATTTCCATGGCATAGAAGTATTATTGTCGGGAATACAATAACTTATGTTGACGAATTAACGCGAATCGGGAAATTGCGATGGCATTACATCCATAAGGAGCATGAGCGGATATTTACGTCCATTGAAAACTGCAACATTAAGTTTGTACACTATATCGACTGACGATGAAATAGCACAGCGTTCCATCACATCACCCAGCTTCCACCCAACTGCTTCGACCTCTTTGTTATCATAAAATAAATATTTCCCATGTTGATTTTCATGTCCCATCCGCCAAAAATTCCGTATAATTGCTCCTTTGGTAAGAAAAATCGGTTCTTCATTTCCCTTCCCGGTCGGTTCTAAAAGTTCCATACTCTCCGCAACAGCTAACGTAACATCGCGAATATCAAGAATGCAATCGATTTGATCCTTTGGTGGGAGAAAATTATCAGCATTTACTGATTTTGCAATTAGTGAAATCGTATTGTGAAGCATTTCCTCCTTTATTGTAAATCCAAATGCCTGCGCATGTCCTCCTATTTTTTCAAACCGATCAGCATATGGTATAATCCGTGAAAAAAAATCGTACTCACCTTTAACCCTTCCGCTTCCTTTGACGATATTTCCTCCATTGCATTTCGTAAAAACAATGACTGGTTTTTTCACATGCTCCGAAATTTTATTTGCCATCAGGCCAATAAGACCTTCTGGCAATTGCACCTCAACAACGATAAGATTACCCAACGGGTGGATATTTCCTCGTTCAAATAGCTCTATGAACTTTGAAAATTCCAATTCTATTTTTTCTCTTCGTTGATTGTTTAAAACAAGAATTTCGTTTAACCAATTTTCTTTTTCATTAGTACATTTGTGTAACAAAAACTTTGCCGTAAATGCTGGCATCCCCATTCGTCCTGGTGCATTGAGAATTGGTGCAATATGCCAACTCAACATTTTACTGTTTATCTCTTTATTGCACACCAACTGTGCTAATCCCTCGTGTTTTGTCTCCTTTAATGCTTCTATCCCCATATGCACAAGTATGCGATTTTCATCTCGCAATGGAACAATATCGGCAATCGTGCCAATTGCAACAAAACTTAAAACATCTTTATTAAATTCAATTATCTTAGGCGATTTTTTATACAAAAGTTCGTTAAAAAGTCGAACTGCACTGTTAATCCCTCTTTCAAAAAAATTACAATCATACCGATTAGCATCGACATCATTTTTTGTCACAAATTCTAACTCTTTTTCGAGATCAATGTAAAGTTTCGGTAGCTCCCTCTTCGCGCGTTCAATTATTCCCTCACAACGATGCCACATCACGGAATCACATGTCGAAATCTTCTCAATAAGGTTGTTGAAATCCAATATATCGCCCTTCTCAGCTATCACACCTTGGTGGACAATTGCGTACTCAATTTCGTTTTCCCCACTCACGATGAGAATTCTTTGTGAAAACATGGGCAAATAGCTAAACAGAACTGCATTGCAAAATTTAAACACAACGCCAACACCAGCGAGATCCTTATAAGGGTAATTGCAATCTTTTCGTTTTGGGTTAATGACAATTGCAGTTGGAAGAGTTTCACCTAATTCATGATGGTCGATGACGAGCGTTTCAATACCATTCGATAATGCATACGAAATCTCATTGATATCTTTCGAACCACAATCGAGGGTAATGAGAAATTTGACTTTTTGCGCAATTAATTCATCAACAATTGCATTTGTAAGCCCGTAGTGTTCATCGCCTTGTGGATAGCGCAGATATATTTGATGGTTTGGTGATAAACGATACAACAAAGTCGACAAGACGGCTAACGAAGTAAGACCATCGACATCGGAATCGGCAAATAGGGCAATATTTTCTTTTCGCTCGATTAACATTCGAAAACGTTTCACCGCACAAAACATATCCTGCAATAAAAACGGATTGTGTAAATTCGCACAAGAAGGATTGAGAAAGTTATAGGCTTCATTCGGATCACAAATACCCCTTGCGACCAACACATCCGCAAGCGGTTTTGAAATTCGAAGTGCCTTTACCAATTTCTCAGAAATAGTCGCATCGATTTCAGAAATCACCCAACGTTCGTTCATATATCTATTTACCCATTGCTGCTTTTTTTGCTAAAAAGTCAGCTTTCTCATTTTGAACACGAGGGATGTGTTCTATTTTCACGCACGGTATTTTTTTTATTAATCTCATCACCTCATCATATAATGGCAATAATCCTTCGTTTTTAATTTCATATTGCCCATTAATTTGTCGCACAACAAGTTCTGAATCGGTCCGCAATTTTACTTTTTTTGCTTGAAAATAAAAAGCAATTTTCAACGCTCGAATGATCGCCTTATACTCTGCGACATTATTTGTTGTCTTTCCAATATAATGCGAAACCTTCCCCACCTGACGATTTTCCTCATCGAAAATCAAAATACCTATCCCCGCATGTCCAGGATTTCCACTCGAAGCACCATCCGTGTAAATCGTAAGAGACGATCCAAGAGGAATAACAGTAAATTCTGCACCCTCACAAATTTCCTTTTGCAATTTATCGGATTTGCGACCAACTTTTTTATTGCTGCTCACTTCATTTACATTTGTTTTTTTCACTATTATCTTTTTCTTCGCACGCGCTTTATTGTATTCAAGTACTATTTTCCTCGCTTCACGAATTATGTCATATACAACCTCCTTATCAACATTTGCGGATTGTGCAATTTTTTCAACTGTTTTGCCTTCCTCTAACATTTTTAAAACGATTTCAACGCTTAAAAGCATAGACCAGTTCTCCAAAGGAAATTAACGAATTTTTTATTGTTCTTGTAATTATTTTTTATTACATGCTAACAGCAATCGCACAAATACATCGTATTATGTATTTCCGTTTAGAATACATGGTCAATCATTACAATTAACCTGTACAGACTTGAGCCATTAACATGTGAAAATTGTACATCAGATGACCTTATCGATATTACAAATCACTTTTCCGATAAAGAAATCTCCCACAGTTTGTACAATTTATTGCTTTTTCGTTATGCGACAACTGCGCAATAATATCCAGTGGGATAACTGTATGACAGGCACTGCACGCATTGCCCTCAACTGGTACAATTGCTATTCCATCTTTTGACTTAATTATTCTTTCAAATCGCATTTTTACTTCTGGTGACAGCGCTTTAATTTTTTCATTAAATTGTGTTATTATTTCTGCCAACGACTCTGTGCATCCATGTATTTTATTCTGAATGTAAGATATATCGTTTTTAATTTGAGGTTCAACTCTTTCAAGTTCTTTTTCCATCTCAAAACACTTTGATTGCAATTGTGTCGTGGTTTCCATTGTTTCAATTGTTCTCGTTTCCAATTCGTCTTTCTCGGTTACGATTGTTTGTATTTCTTTTTCCAGCGCAACAAGCTCTTTTTCAGTTTTTATGACATCCCGTCTCTTTTGCAATTTCGAATGCTTTTCTTCAAGTTCATAAATCTTTTTCTCATTCATCCGAATATCTATTTCATTCTTTTTCAGTTGTTCTTTCAAAAGCGAAATTTCATTGCGTAAATCCTTTAGCTTGTTTTCCCAGAAGGCGATAGATTTTTCATGATGATGTATCTCTAATTCAAGTTTTACCTTTTTTCCCCATAACCTCTGTAAACCAATCATCTCCACAATATCTTTGTTCATCGCGCTCCCTCAATACAAGCTATTGCATCACTTTTCATTTCTATCTTTTATAATCTCAAGTATTTCTTTAAGATTTTTCAATTCTTCACCATATTTTGCCCAATTTCCATCTTTTTGGGATTTTTCTGCTTGTAAAAAGTGATAATATGCTCTTTTTGCCAACTGCACAATAGATTCATTTCTTTCGAGTCCCTCAATATGCCCTTTCCCAAATCTTTTCCCTGAAAAGAGAGTCTCCAGTGCATGATCTAAATTTTCCTCCATCACTACTTTATCGGTAAACGATACAAAAACTCTTCTCAGTTCTGGCATTTCACTATTCTCGGCTTTTAGATATAGCGGTTCAATCATTAAAATCGATTTTTCAATTGGAATTACAAGCATGTTCCCTCTAATTACACTTGACCCGCGCTGGCTCCATAGCGTAAGTAATTTTGATATTTCAGGATCCTGATTAATTCGCGCTTCTATTTGCATTGGTCCATAGTTAAGTTTATCCTTTGGAAGCGAATACAATATCATTTTGCCATACTGCGGTAAATCGCATTTCGCAACTAAAAACGCAATCATATTATCGCGGCGCAGAGGCGTAAACGGTATTGTAAGCAAAAACTCACTGCGATCTTCGCCAGGTAGCCTGGTAATAAAATAATAACTGTGCACTAATTCTTCTTGGTCCTCATATATCTGTTTTGCAAATGCCCACATATCTTCGTTGTTATAGAACACATTCACGTTTGTCATGTGATACCGCAACAATACCATACTCTGGATATTGAAAAGATCTTCTGGATATCGAATATGCTGTTTAAAATCATTGGGCATTTCTTCAAACGGCCGTAACAGTTCTGGGAACATTCGTAAATACGTTTTCGCAATTGGATCGCTTGGATCGCACAAATAATATTGCGCTGTTCCCTCGTATGCATCAATGATAATTTTAATAGAATTTCTTATATAATTTATTTTCTTCCCATCCACCAACCTCACTTGTGTCGAATAAGGGAAACGATTTGAATATGTGTAGGCATCGATGAACCAATACAGTTTTCCATTTATAACAACTAAATAAGGATCATCATCAAAACCCAAAAATGGGGTGAGCGTTGAAACAATTTTTATAATATTGCGGTTATAGAGAATACGGCTCTCAGGTGTAATGCTTTTCGAAATCAAAATATTTATATCTCCAAAAGCTACTGCGAATAAGACTTTTGAGATAAACGAACCCAGTTGAACTCCACCCTTTCCCTCATAACGGGTGTATTTATTTTCAGCGCCATACGGATAGTCAAACTCACCAGGAGAAATATTTGTTTTGACGATTACATATGGTTTGTCGTATTCGCCGTAATAAATTTCAGGCCTTTCAATTTTCAGATTAATCGTCGTCTTTGGGGGAATATCGTATACTAAAAATTCTGGCATGCCCTCAACTGTCACCTTATCTACGCGGCTCATCACCAATCCATAACCATGTGTGTAGATGAGGTGTTGGTTTTGCCAACTTTTGCTCTGTTGTCCAAGTTTATCGGATATCAGTTCTCTTGCCGATAGATTAACCGCAATTTTTCGCCCATTTATCACATATCGATCGACATCGACATCGTGAAAATAATAATAAGGTTTCAAAAGCTGAAGCTGTTTATACGAGCTCTTTAAAGGACGCCAATCCCATAGACGTATGTTTTCTAACGTATCCTTATTGTTTAAAATATCCCGATATGTAAGTTTTCCATCATTTAAAAATTCGCGTTCTTCAATCTTATCTAACCCAAATGCAAGTCGGGTAAATCGAATGTTATGTGAAATATATGGGGTTTCGCGCTCAAGCTCATTTGGTTCCACAACAAAACGTTGAAGCAAAAACGGATATACCGTTCCAAATAACAAATTTGCTGGAATGAGTGCAATCAACACGATGAGGGGTAATTTTAAACTTTTTTTTACAATATTAAATAACAAAAGCCCAGCGGCAACTATCGTGAGAACCATACAAATGTTATACCCGAAAAGTTTTGCATGAATATCTGCATAGCCAGCACCAAAAAATCTCACGCGTTCATTAAACAAAAGTTCGTAGGCCGATAACCGATACCCAATTCCATAAACGAATACGAGCAACGCTGCAAGGATCGAAAGATGGGCACGTGCAAAGGGAGAAATTTCAAAAAGCGTTTTTGAAAATATACTTTCGTTAAACAGATGATATAGCGTTGAAAATACCAAAAGGATCACAAGTGCACCAAATATCCAATGGTAGGCAAAACTATAAAATGGGAGGGAGAACACATAAAAAGAAATATCGTTGTTAAAAACGGGATCAGCGGGGAAATGTTCAAACGGTGAACTGTAAAGGTATAATAAAAATTCCTGCCAATACGAAGATGCTACCATCGCCATAAAAAAACCAACAAGCACAACACCTATTGCAATTATTACAAAAATTACAAAAAGCGCACGCCGTGGGGTTTTAAAAAGCGGAATGCGAATTTTGTTGAGAATATTGGTTGAAAAAATTCTTCCAGAGCCTCCAGTTATGCGAAGCAATACGAAATTGAAAACAAACAACCCAATGAATATGAAAAAAAATAATAGTCCAACAAAAAATTTCCCATAGAAAAGTGTCCAAAACAATTTTAATTGATTATAACTTTCAAACCATTTAAATTCGACATAAAATTCGGCAATCGATCGGACGCTATAATAAACCACTACAACGAATAGAAAAATACCTATAATTCTTTTCGCCGTTAAAGGTGGTCTATTGGTCCCATAAATTTGTCTCATGGTTATGCCCCTTTTCCTATCACATATTGATTTTTGCAATGAAATTAAAATGCAGTGAGAGCAGCACGGATAAAACTTGTCACCGGTGCTTGCTCTCTGGTATCTTCAATTGCATCGCGCAATTCGCGAATAAGCCCTTCGGTTGAATCGTGTACCTTCCCTTCGTTTATAAGCTTCCCAAGCGTTCCATGTCCTTTATTAATTTTTTCTACAACTTCTCGTATATTTTTTATTGTAACATACACATTTTCCCGATTTTCTGCGATGAGTTCAGATACGAGCGCAAGAGTATCGGAAATCGCCCGTCCTTCGAGATTTGTGTAATCTTGGATTTCTTCCACCAATTGATTGTTCACCATGCGACTGCCAGGAAGAATGCTTACAAACCGAAGGCCCAATGCCCCTTCGCTTTGAATAATAATTTGATAATTTGCATACAGCCGAAATCGTTTATTCATTTTTAAGACAACTACCACCATATTATTCTCATCTAAACTGATAGAATGAACTTCACCGGCAACTACTCCATTTACCCGTACTTTTGTTTTTGTGTTCAGGCCACCGACATATGGAAAACGTACCGTCATATAATATTCTTCAGGCCTCTCAAAAAGCCCTCCGGTCATAATGATAGTGTAATATCCTAAAATTGCCATCGCAACAAAAAAGAAGATTCCCACAATTACTTCACGTTTCATGTTCCTTTTTTGCCTCTTACGGAAAAGTAAGTTTATACCTAAAAAGTACCAAAGTAAAAGTTTCGTGCGATGTCAAGGCGAAAATAATTTTACTGCACCTCGATTGGTCCTTCAATTGAACCTGTAATGAATTGTTGAACGATTGGGTTTTTCGAACTTTTTATATTTTCTGGAACATCGCATGCAATTAGCTCTCCTTTATATAACATTGCAATTCGATCAGCAATGTAATACGCGCTTTGCATTTCGTGCGTTACCACCACTGATGTGACACCAAAATCGCGTTGCATCTGTCGCACGAGTTCATCGATCATGCGCGACATTACTGGATCAAGTCCAGCAGTCGGTTCATCGTACAAAATGATTTCCGGATTTCGAACAAGAACTCTTGCAAGCGCAGCGCGTTTTTTCATTCCCCCGCTAATTTCGGCTGGCATTTTATTTCTCGCATCCGTGAGCTGTAAAATTCGAAGATAATAATTTACGATTTCCTCGATTTTATTTTTTGAATACTTCCTACTTTCAATAAGTGGCAATGCGATGTTTTCCTCTACTGTCATCCAGTTAATGAGAGCACCCGATTGAAATACTATCCCCATCTTTTCCCGCAATGTTGTTTTTGTGTTTGCATCGGCATAATCCATTCGCACCCCATCGATGAGCACATGACCTTCATCGGGATCGACCAAGCCAGCAATATGCCGAAGGGTAACGGTTTTCCCTGTTCCCGATTGTCCAATTATCACAAACGTTTCACCTCTTTCTACTTTAAATGAAACACCGTTTAAAACAATCTTTCCATCAAACTTCTTTTTTACGTTTACGAGTTCAATCATGGACTTTCCCATAGAATAGTGCAGTGATAAAATATCCAACAATCAAAACCATTAAAAACGAAATCACCACCGATGACCGCACAGCCTGTCCAACACCAATTGCGCCGTTTTTCGCCTGAAGCCCACGGGCACAACTTATGCTCGAAATCATAATGCCAAATATATACGATTTAAGCATTCCCACATAGGTTGCCTTAAATCGAAGAGTATCCAATACATGATAATAATATACATCGTAAGGAACTAAGAGTTGAAAATTTGCGACAATCGCACCGCCTACAGTGCCCATTACCACCGAGTAGATTGTCACTACAGGCAACATGATCGAAAGCGCAACAACGCGCGGCATCACAAGAAAGCTTACAGGATGAATTGCCATCATTTCAAGCGCATCGATTTCTTCAGAAACTTTCATGGTACCAATCTCTGCAGCCATTGCAGAACCTACCGATGCAGTAAGGACCAATGCTGAAGTAAATGGACCCATTTCTCGCGTCATTACGGTAATTACCAAGTCGCCAACGAGCGCTTCCTGCTGGAATGCCATAAGCTCAATACCCGTCTGCAATGCAAGCACCATGCCCGTAAAAAATGAAACGATAGAACTTACCAAAAAGCTTTTCACACCAGCAATGTACATTTGTTTCACAATTTCTCGCCATCGGCGAAAAACATCCTTAGAAAAATATACTGATTGAAAAAAAATCAAAAGTATATATCCCGCATCGTACAACCCTAGCAATATATTTTTTCCTACATACTCGAACGTCTCATAAATTGGTTTAATAAATTTCATATTCATCGTTTAAAAAACCCGTGACGAAATATAGAATTGTCCCGAACAAAACATTTTGTCATAATCATATGAGGGATTATTGTTCCATCTATGCCGCATTGATAACGATGCGACTTCATTATAGTCGCTCACCGTTTTGGGAGCACGCGCTACGCGTAGATTTCCTTTCTTCGGGTTGCCACGTGTAAACGGTATCCATAAAAAGCGGAACCGAAATCCATCATCGAACTGGCCATACGAAAACATAGATAAAAGAAATGACAGTTCGCGCAATTGCCCATTTTCGCTCTCATACGTGAAGAGGAAAGGAATTTTCATCACGAAAAAATTTTCATTCCACCGCTGATAATAAAGCCGAAGAAAAAATCCCATTCTTTGTTCTCCATCGTGAAAACGCCGATATTCAAATAATGTCCAAAAAGGTTGATACATCATCTCGTACCCATCGGGATCGCGCCATGGCAAAATCGAAAGCATATTGAACGCAACATTACCCCTATCGTCCGATTCAAATTGAAATAGCGGCCATAACTTAATATACCGCCACCTGCTCCCATATTGCCGACTAGGCTTATCCAAATATTCGCGTGTGAAATACCAGAATACCAAAGAGGCGATGTGATACTCCGAACGAAAATTCTTTTTCTCTGTCTTCAATGAAAAATAGAAAGGTGTGATGAAAAGCGTTTCCCGTTCTTCGAATCGATAAACTCCATAAAAAGGGAAAAAGATGCGTTTATAGACGCGCGGATTCAGAGACTGTTGAATTTGTACAAAAGGCCACGGAAAATTCAATTCAAAACTTCCTGTTCCGCGATTAAATCCCCAAGAAAAAAAAGGCCACAGAAGCGTTGCGCTTTCTACTTTTCCAGAGAGATTCCACCTACGCCCGAATAGTGGAAATAAGAAAAACGTTCGCTGCTCATCATCGTTAAGAAAAGTTCTATTATAATTAATAACAAATAAAAAAGAATAATTGTCATACGAATTGTATTTATAATTGTGCGCATAAAACGGCAGTATTCGAAAATCATCTCGCGTGTTGCTTCTCCCACGCTGAACTAGCGGCCACAATATTCCCCACGCTTGGTAATCTCTCGATTGATATTCAACGTATAACGGAATAAACGACGCAATGAGCACTGCGGTCGTCAAAAGTGTCGGCGGAAATGTCGGTGGGAATATGAAAAATAGCAAAAATCCGGGAAATAGATATGCAGCGATTATATCCTGTCCGAGTTTGCCTTTTACACTTCCCCCAAATGGCCACACCATGAGATACCGATCGCGTTCATCCGGTGAAGTGCCAAAAAACAAAAACGGAAAAATGCCAAAATCGTAATCCCGAACCCCATCCGCATGCGCATAATCAACTGACTGCACAAACCCAATGAGCGATTTCCACCGGTACTCCCGCGGCGTTTCGTAAGCCCACCATACTAGGGGCATAAGCGATGCATAAAATGCTTTCCCTTCAACTGGAACAGAGGAAAGGTAAAACGGTCGGATCGTTTTTAGGGTACGATGCGCTGATTCGTCATGTTCGTAAAAAACCCACCACCATTCATACGAACGCATATTTGTTGCATAGAGGCGTTCTGAATAAATCGCAATCGCAATGAACACTAACGAAATAAATCGCACCACCATGTTAAGCATTGGTCGCATTAATTACAGCCTTATTCGCACCAAGTATGGCTGATATTCGATCGGATTAATATATATCACGTATATTTCATTTCCATTCGAATAAACTTCCTTCGCAGAGTAATAAAACTGATGGGATTCGCGTTTTGTATCCAGATCTGGAAGATTATATACAGTTTTGGCCGGGGATGAAACTAATTCGTTAAAATCTGAAAATTTCGCAAGCGCAATTTCATTTTTCCCAAAACGGCAATACACACCGATATAGGCGTTTAGAGCATGATTGTACGATAACGTCCATTCTCCTGCAACATCTCCAAAAAGAGGAAGTGCACGTTGTAGATCTGATGTCCACGTTTTTTCTGTGCTGAAGAATTCATACTTACTCCGATCATCGATATATTCTTTTGGGACTCGCGCAATATATCCGTACGATTTGAAATCGTTATGTGTCTTTTGCCCTGTGATGAACAAAAATCCATCTTTTTCGAATACGCTTCCACCAAAGACTGGTTCATTTGATGAAAAAATACCATCCTTTCGTTTAAAATGCACTCTCATGCCCTTTTTCCATTCATGAGGAACATCCCACCGTGCCACACCTGTCCCGAGAGACGTAAAGGCAAATGGTTTTCCAGGTTCATCGATGCGAATCTTCACATAAAACACATACACGCGATTCTGCAATCGTATTCCATCCAATGCCCATAATCGAATGCGATACGGGTTTTCTCCTGGTGCGAGGCGAAGGAAGGGAACAATTTTCCCATCTTCGCGATAGTACTCAAATTTCAGATTTGCAATTGAGTCTTTTGTTATGTGAGTCGTAAATCCAAGAGAGTTAGGCAACATTTCTTCTACGATTGCTTTTTCACGAAATTCATAAGTTAAAATATCATTTTTCCATTTGCCGATGATCGTATCGCCGAAACTCCAAAGCAGAAGGTTTTCCCGAAACGGAATGGGTGCAACGCCATCCTGACCGATAACGTGATTGAGCCGTGAAGGCGCAAAAAGGCCCATAGGTTCAACCCGCGGTGAGCATATGCTAAATACAGAAATTGAAATTACAAGGATCGAAAAAAGTGCTGCTTTGAATGTCTGTATATTCCCCATTTCAGATTTCATCCATTTGTATTGAAACATCTTCTCGATATAGTTTAAATGTTTCAATAAAAATTGTATTCTTCAATTTTTATTTTGACGAATTTATGAGTATATCGTATTATTTATATAATAATACATTTGCGCCAAAACGAAAATGCAAAAAATCAATGCGTTCGCTGCAAAAAAAATGAGTTTTTTATTGTCATTGCATTATTTCCGCATGAAAAAGATTAAATTTCTCAAATTATTTAATTTTTTGTTAATAATTTCATTATTCAGTGGTATTAGCATTACTGCGGGTGCTGAAAGCGATGAGACATTTAAAAAAGCTGTAAAATACTTTTTTCAGCGTAAATTTGAAATGGCCGAACTGCTTTTGAGAGAATCCTTAAAAAAAAATCCAGAGAATCATCTTGCATATAGCTACCTCGGCGATATTTTACTCATAAAAAAGCAATACGACAGCGCACTTCAATTTTACCGTAAAGCGCTCGATATTGAGTCACAGAATGCGGAAAATTACTTTCGCCTTGGACAAATTTATTATTATAAAAAAATGGGACCACTGGCCATTGAAAATTACCAAAAAAGCATCGCGCTCGACCCAAAAATAACATATGCACATTACCATATTGGACTTACCTATTTAATGCTTTTTCGAGATAAAGAAAACACCATTAAAAGTTGGGAAACATACCTGCGACTTGCGCCTGAGGATCCCCAATACGAAAAAATCCGACGTGCAATCGAGCTTCTGAAAGATCCGAATTTTCACCTCCCACCGCTTGGAAGCGATATATCGATTGAAGAGGCGTTGCATCTGGGTGGGATGATTCTCCATAGTAAAGATCACGAAGCAAAAAGTCAAAAAGCAGATCACGAATCGAAAAAAAGCCAACAAAAAATTGAAGACATTGAACGTGACGACTCTCTCCAAAATTAGGAGGCAATGATGGCACGATATTACAACGAAAGCAATATCCGCAAATACCTTCTCGTGGCAGCAATTGTCATTGGATGTATCGTGTTACTCTACTTTGGAATTTCCTATTTTCGTCAGAGGGATATTCAAATACCCGACATGCGCCTCAAACAAATTGCCTTATATGAAGAACTTCTCGCAACAGATCCATCGAATGTCGACATCCTCGTTCGGCTAGGCGATTTGTATAAATCGCTCGGTGATCTCGATCGCGCAATTGAATATTACAGCAAAGCATTGAAACTACACCCACATCATTATGGAGCGCTCAATGAGCTTGGTCATGCCTACGCGCTGAAAGGAGATTACGATAACGCGATTCGCATTTTCTCGCTTGCGAAAAAAGTACAACCGACTCTCCCAAAAGCCTATAACAAATTAGGCAATGTGTACGATCAACGAGAAGAAGAAATCAAAGCGTTGAAAGAATATCTTCTCGCAAAAAAAGTTGCCCCCAAAGATCAGGAAAGCTATTGGAATATTGCGAAACAGAAACTCAAAAAAAATGACGAAAAAGGTGCTCTCTCGATCATCCGTGAAGGGATAAAGGCAAATCCCAATGATCCCGAAGGATATTATAACCTTGGCAATCTTTATTTTAATCGCAACCAATTTGGCATGGCGCTTGAACATTTCAAGAAAGCAGCACGCATTGACGCCAAAAAAGGGAAATACCATCACGGCATTGGCGAAGCGCAAATTCGGCTTAACAATCCTGATGGAGCAAAAGAAGCATTTCGCACAGCGCTTGCGCTCGATCCAACCGATGCGTATGCAGCAGAGCGCTTAGGAGATTTGAGCGCAAAACAAGGCGATTATGAAAACGCTGCGAAATACTATGGCACTGCGCTTGGTTATAACCGCGATCGACATTTGCAAGAAAAATATAGAAAGTCCATTGCTGAATTAAAAAAACAAAAGGGGCAACCACCTGAAAGCGAATTTGCAAGTGGTGACCGCTCATCGAAGGAAAGCTCAATTACCGAAAAGCGGGCCGCAGTGGGGAAACCTGGAGATGCATCCATTGCAACGGCATTAAAGGATACACGAACCGAAACGCTATCTGATGAAAGCGCGGGGATAGACAGTGCGAAAAAACCCACAAGAAAAAACAATGAGGAAGCGATAAACTGGCGAGCTTTGGGCGATAAATACCGCAAAGAAAACAGATACGATGATGCAGTTAACGCATACAAAAAGGCAGTGGAATTAGATCCTGCTGACGATCACTCCCATTACTGGATGGGAAGAATTTACTATCATAATAAAATGGATTCCGATGCAGAGAAATCTTTTAAAAATTCGATTCTTGCAAATCCACACAATGCCGATGCGCACTACCGCCTCGGACTTATCCACTATCAGGCAGAACGATATGGCGATGCATTGAAACATTTCAGCAAAGCGATTGAGCTTCGCCCGCAATTTCCAAAAGCATATTATTCGAGAGGGCTTACCTATTACAAAATGCACGACCGCGAAAAGGCAATTAAGGATTTAAAGACTACTATTGCACAAGATCCATCCTACTTCCGTGCATATTATAATTTAGGGGATATTTACCAACAAAGCAAAAATTACGAGATGGCTTTGCAATACTTTTCAAAAGATAATGAACTGCGCCCCAAAAACGCCGATACCCTTTTTCGAATTGGCGATACATATCATGCGATGAAGTCATACAACAATGCCATCGACTTTTACAACAAAGCAATAGAATACGACCCTACCCACTATCAGGCTCATTTCAATTTAGGACTTTTGTATTCGCAAAAACACGAATATTCAAAAGCTATCACATCGTTTAATCGGGTACTCGAAATCAAAGAAAGCGATTATGCAGCGCTGTACGAACTCGGTAACGCGTACTATGGGATGGGCGATGATAATAACGCAATTGAATATTACAAAAAAGCCATCGCATCAAACCCACGTGAACCCAAAGCATATATTAATCTTGGCAATATTTATAAAAAAAATCGGCTCCACGAACAAGCAATAGAACTTTACCGCAATGCGACTGCAAACAGCCCGCGCTCGTTTGAAGCGCATTTTAATCTTGCCGATGCGTATCGAGAAATGAAACAATACGACAATGCGATTGAAGAATATAAAATTGCCATTAGCTTAAAACCAACTGATTCGAAAACTCATTTTTTCTTAGGGATTGCTCAACGAGATAAGGGGGATTTTGGCGAAGCAGTGCGTTCGTTTGAACGCGCTGTACAGATTGATGAAAAGATGCATGCAGCGCACGAAGAGCTCGGGATGCTTTATTATCGCAAGTTCAACAACAATGAAAAAGCCCTCTACCATTTCAAAAAAGTGCTGGCGCTTCGTCCAAATCACCCCGATGCCGATAAAATCCAAGGAATTGTAAATTTGCTCGAAAAAAAATGAGATCGGTTAATAAAATTCGCACTCCACACCATCGCTATCAAAGACGTTTGCTTGTCGCTTGGTTCTTTTTGTGCATCTCGTGTGCAATGCTTCACAGCAATGATAAAGAAACGAAAATATCAGGCCTTGGAGAAGGATTTTGTTCAAATGACTGCATTCAACTTATCCTTGTCGCACAACCGGAAACCACTGCAAAAGGATTGGTTGCACGGCGAGATAGCGCACGTCGGTATGCAGAGAATAACTTCCATCAATTGCTCGTGAAAAAAATTGCCGAGTATCGGAAAACTTTTTCACTCTCATGCATGAATAAATCAGATGAATTCCTTTTATTCGATTCAAAAAAAATTTCAAATTATGCAACAAAAGTTGCAGAATATTTCAAAAACGATGAATCGCTTGCAATTGTCGTACAAGTTACGAAAAAAAATTTAAAGCAAATGTTAGAATGTCAATAATCAACAATATGATAAATTTTAATATTGGAGAATTACGATGAAATCAAAAAAATGGAAAAGAACTCTTATTATCGCAATGTTTATTTTTATCACACTCGTTTATTGTAAGCAAGCGAGAAGAACCGATCACATATCTGCGAATGAAAACGCAGAAAAGCTCGATTTCACTGAAGTGCTTGAAGAAGAATTTAGAAAGGAAGGTTTTATTTCACCTAATATCTTCCGCGTGGTCATCATTGAACCTGTTGATTCCTCAAGTACACGAGATTACGCGCAAGAAACTGCAAAAAAGCGCGCATTTCTCATGCTAAAAAAACATCTCCTTTCCGAAAATAGGATTGTTAATCAAAATGTAGAAGCGACAATCCTGGGAATCGTTGAGCATAATGGAACAGTAACAAAAGTCGATGATATGAAAAAGACGCGAAATGTTTATTTCTTTGAAATAAAAAAAGAAGGAATTAAACAGCACATCGAAAGTTTAGCACCAAAGCGTTAGTAATTTTTGTAAAATAAAAGCCACAGCGCAACTGATAAATGGCTGCCACCTCTTATCCGAAGGGATACTGTAGGCATTACCGCGATAAATGATATGCCACATTTTTAAATATAAACACATCGAGATTTTTTTTGCTTTCTTCGTATATGCTGCTAAACATTACACCAATCCCATAATTATTTTCCTTTATTTTTTCTGCGCGCACTACCATTGCAAGCGCTTCCACCTCAGTTAATTCTTTATCGATTGATGAGAGATCAATCTTTACTTTAATGATCGATGATGGGTGAATGTTTTCTTTTGACACAAAATAAAATCCTCCTCTGCTAATATTGAGAATTTTTCCAATAAAGTCCATCTCTTCTGCCTCAGCACCATCAGAATCAATCAATCGTTCGACAATACGCACGGGGATTTCTATATCCATTCGATAATGTTTTCGTAGGTTTTTTGTCCCCTTCCCATATCTGTTTTCCATCCATTCATCAAAAAAATTTTCAAACCACTCAAGGGCTGCAGTTTCAAAATCGACAGTGATGCCTTGTCGTTTTGCATTCTCAACAATGCTATCGATTTCCCTTTTTATTTCATCATTAAGCTCATGATAGTTTACAATGAATTTTTTCATTTTGCACTATCTCCCTTTTATAGCATGCACACTTCACCGCCGAATAACATAATGTTACTCAAACACAAATTAATCCATACTACAAAATTTTTTGCAATTAAAATTGCAAAAAATATGTCATAAAATTCGATAATATATTATGAAGATAACATTAGTGCGAAGAGATAATTTGCTTGATTTTATTTCAAAAGTTACGCGCAATATCAATATTATCAAACTAAATAGAAACTGTAGTCGTCCCTATCGAAGGAGCATTGTATGAACCGAGTGATATTCATCATCGCAATTATCGGAGTTTTTTTTGTGTGCAGATATCACCTTTTTTCACAAGAACATGCACAATTTTCCATAGATGCCCAACCACCGATTATCCAAACCATTATCGATTCGGAAAAAAACATCGAACGCGCAAAGGGCATCATTGAGCTCATTCACCTTCTCGACGAAATATATAAAAATATCCCAGAAAGAATTCTATCAGGTGAAAAATTAACCATTTACATCGATCCTTGCCACGGGATGGTTAATGGTCACTGGAGCGCAAAACCTACAGGACGCCATTGCATAAACGGCATTAGCGAAGAGGTATATTCGCTTATGTTGATCCGCAAATTGTATGCGAGGCTTTCAAACAATCCACACATTAAAATTGTTTCTTCAGACGACTACCTTGCCGCATTAAAAGGAGAAAGGAACGATTATAAAAACCAATCTTTTCGAAATACCATCAAACGCGCTTATGAGGCAAAAGCTCAAATTATCATCAGCCAACACCTCAACAATGTCCATTCAGGGATAAAAGCAACGGGTACAAGCAATATACCAGGCATTCATATTGTGTACGATTCAGAAGGGAAAAAATACCTTGAAAACATCACTCAAGTACACAAAGGCTTTCTCACGCTCTACAATCGCCTTGACGTATCGGGATTCTCACGGTATTATGCATATGAACTTAAAAAGGAACTGATTAGTATTGGGATGCATCCAAACGGATGGCAAATGGGTGCTGTTGCTGATGATCGATTTATTTACTTTATTGATTTTCCGATTTCGCTTATCTACGAAACTGGTTTTATTTCAAACCCTGATGATTTATCAATTATTTCAGATCCTCACATGCAAGAAAAGATTGCTCACGCACAATACGATACCTTGCTTTCAAGCGTTAAGGAAGTATTTGGTATTGATATTTCTGAAAACACCCCAAAACGAATGGAAACCCCTTCTGCCATGTTCGATTTAACATTAGTAAAACTTTCTCGCATTGCACTCTTTTACATGCAGGCAGGATTGGCACGCAAAGCATGCGATGTTATCGATCTGATGAGGGAACGATATGGCAATACGCGTTTTGGTACATTAGTAACCCCATATTATGAAATGAAACAAACAGCATTGTTATCGGAACATCTATACGAAAAGGCAATGTCGGCATTGGCCAAAAGGGCAAAAAATAAAAAACAACGACAAAAATATATTCGCATGGCACTCAACTACTTGTCTACGGCAAAAGCCCTAACCCGCTCAAAAGATTTTTACGATGGTATTTATCGAAAATACGCAGATACATATCGAGAAATATTACATCCAGGATGGAAAATGCAAAAACAAGAAACAAAATTTGCAGTTTGCGCAAATCCAGTCTCAGAACAACCATCGTATACAAATTCCAAAGAAGAACTTTTATCAAAGGAGTTTGTCGATAGACACTATGCAGTACGTCCTGCTGAAATAACTCGACCAATAATTTTTGCTTTCGAAGAAGGGCAGTCACTAAAAGAAGCCATTCAAAATAATTTAGCTCCACATGAAAATGTATTCGAAAAATTATACGACGCATTTATTCATGCACGTGCAGATGTAAAGGTAAAACATGTGAAATGGTCTCCAAAAAAGAAACGAAACATTACCGTATGGAAAAACGAAACAAAACATGTTGAATTCAGACCAGGAATATATATTGTAAGACTTAACAATAATTTAGAAATTGTAAGTGCCAAACGAGTATCCCGTGTGTACTTAAATCCAGATAGATATCAGAATCACTTGTATCTAAAAAATTCACACTTTGCACATGTTAAACGCGAAAAGTCGCTGTAGTCCGAAATACTGGAATGGGAAGCCGTACAACTTTTTTGGCGATTACCTCCATGAGCGATTTCGCATGAGAATATTAAAACTATCGCTCGATGCTCATCTCGGCTGTCCCAATCGCGACGGCACTTTCGATAGGCAGGGATGTATCTTTTGTGCGAAAGATGGGTCAGCATCACCAACAGCAGCATTCAGCAATGATATACATCTCCAAATGAAAAATGCACGGGAATCATTTCGACGCGGGAATGTACCCACAGGATATATCGCATATTTTCAAGCGTTCACCAATACCTATGCCCCTGTAGAAAAATTAAAAAAGCTTTACGATTCGGCAATTTCTTTTGACGATGTCGTTGGGTTGATGATTGGCACGCGCCCTGACTGCCTTCCCGAGGATGTCCTCGACTTAATTGCATCGTATAAAAATAAAAAAAATAATTTTGAACTATGGCTTGAAATTGGCATGCAAACTATTCACAATACGAGTTTGCAATTTCTCAACAGACATCATACTCATTCACAAACCCTTGATGCGATTACCCGCGCTGCACAGCGAGGGATTGACATATGCCTTCACATTATTCTTGGGATTCCTGGAGAAAGCTTTACCCATATGATGGAAACTGCTAATGAGATTTCGCAATTACCTGTCTCTGGCATTAAACTGCACCACCTTCATGTTATAAAGGATACAAAACTTGAAAAGCTCTATCGAACAAACAATGTGCGTTTATTGACCTTCAACGAATATGTTTCGATTGCATGCGACTTTTTAGAACGAATAAGAGGCGATATTCTCATCCATCGCCTTTCTGGCGATCGCGATATAAATACACTCGTGGCACCGAGTTGGGGCCTCCATAAGGGCACCATTATAAAAGCAATTGAAGACCAGTTTCGCCGCCGAGGTACCTATCAAGGGTTTTTGTGCGAACGATAACGAAAAGGGTGGAGGAAGCCATAAGCCGAATTCTGTTTATGCAGCCATTTATCTTGCATTGCCGTTGCCGACAATGTCTTTGCGACCTACCCACAACCTCGGACGGGCCACCCTTAAACGGTTGCTTACTTGGTCTTGCACCGGGTGTGGTTTGCACTGCCTTCGACATTGCTGTCGAAGCGGTGAGCTCTTACCTCACCTTTTCACCCTTACCCTTCGACAAGCGTGGAAAAGATAATATAAGTTTCACACTTGCGAAAGGCGGTATATTTTCTGTTGCACTTTCAGTCGCCTCGCGGCGCCCGGATGTTATCCGGCACCCTGCCCTCTGGTGTTCGGACTTTCCTCACCGCCTGCGTCTACAGGCTAGCGCGGCTGCGTGTCTTCCTCCACCAATTTCAATATACGCATAACGATGCATAAATGACAATGAAAAAAACTTATTTTGAATCTATTTTTCATTAACAACCGTTTTTATAATATGCTATTAGCGTTGAAATTTTTTTGTTGCGAAACAACCTGTATCATTTTTATAAAAATTATATAAATACCATTGATCAGTGTACATCTCACTTATGCGAAATATTAATACGTGTCGACCTGGTTTTGGCGCATCGTGCGCATTATGCTGTGGGAGCCATAATTATAAAACTTCGAAAGAAGAACTCCACATGCTTTTCAAAAATCGAAGAGAAATTTTCCACCGCTTTAGCAATACCTATCTTATGAAACGAATAATGAACTGTAGAGACAATTTGACTGGTTCCTATTATCCTCATCGTGCCTTCGATGAAGTTATGTTACATCCAAAAGAAAAATTGTACGATGACGGAATGCAATGCCCCTTTGTAATTCTTATGGACGATAATACCATCGGCTGTGCCATTTACCCACATCGCGGCGATAGCGATATGCGATTCGATTGTTTCCAAAATTACACGTGTAAATATTTTTCGTGCATTTCACATGAACTCCTTTCCGATGACGAAATCTTGTATGCCGCTCGCCTTTTTCGCGATTGGTACTACTATTCGCTTTTCATTCATTCGATTGATCTTTTGAAAACTTTCAAATGCTCTCATCCTATACCCGAAGCGGTAGATAATCTAACCCTTGAACTGTTAAAACAAAAATTAGAATCATCGCTTATCGCCGAAAAAAATCTTCATTGCATCCATGGATATTTCGCTTGAAAAAGTTCATTGACTCAATTATCAGGAATTATCTAAAAAATCATCATCAGGAGGGTTGAAAATGAAAATTTCATCGAAGAGCTTTCCCAATGGCGGTTTTATTCCTCCAAAATTTGCCATGAAGGCCATTGCGGGGGGACAAAATATTTCACCGCATATTCTCATTGAAGAAATCCCTGCGAACACGCAATCGCTTGCAATTGCAATGGTAGATCGTCACCCAATTGCACGCAATTGGGTTCACTGGATGGTGGCGAACATCCCTCCTTCAGCTGCAGAAATTCAAGAAGGCGCTTCTGGCAAAATGCCAAAAGGTTCAGTGGAACTCGAAAATACTTTTGGTTTTGAAGGATATGGTGGCCCACAACCCCCAAAAGGAAGCGGTGTGCACAGTTATGAAATAACGGTATATTGCCTTTCTGAAATTATTGCACCAAAAATTCGGCGTCCTTCAGAAAAAGAATTTTTAAGCATGATCGAAGGCAAAATTCTTGCAAAAGCAAAAATAATCGGAAACTTCGAAAATAAATGAATAAAAAGGAACGAAAAGAATACATTCTCAATTGCGCGCGTACTGTTTTTACTAAAAAGGGGTTCCATGCGACCACTGTCACAGACATCATCCAACATGCGCGCATCGCGCGCAGCACATTCTACGCCCATTTCACTAGCAAAGATGAAATATTCTCAATTCTCGTCGATAATTTTCTTGCATCGCTGGTTGAAAAAATTTTATCAATTAACATTTCGCGCGCGCACTCAGAAAGCACACTTGCAACAGATATCCGAGAAATGACACTTGAACTCGTCGAATTCATTGAAAAAAATGCGGACATCGCACGGCTCATCATCACCGCACAACAAGGGTACAATACATTCTTCGATAAAAAAATTGAAGAATTTTTTCGCACTGTGCACGCTTCAATACAAAAGCTCCTTGAAGAAGGAATTCAAGAAGGGAATGTTCGCCCGTGCCGAAGCGAGATCATTGCATACGCAATACTTGGGTGCATTAAGCAGGTGATGTTACATTGGCTTGTTTTTGGAGAAATTTCCGATATTCGGCCCGTACTTGTTGATCTCATCGCATATAATTTGTATGGGATAGCTTTAAAGGTTCCTGTTTTCAAATAAACGGTTATGCCATCGAAGGCGCAATAAATTTCCTGGATTCAATATCCAAGAGCGTTTGCTCGGGGGCGCTTCTGGTACAAAAAGTTGTGGCCGTAAAAAAAAGCGACACCGTATTTTCCCTTCACATTTCGCTTTGTAAAATGCGAACGTTGCGCTCATGAACATATCCCGCGGCGTGATTCCTCTAATCGAAGTGAATCCGATCGCGCGCAGCGCGTCTCGTATGATGGTGGTGCAACTTCGATTGAAAAAGTTAAAATCCGCATATTTATGAGGGCGCCTTGGATCAATTGGAGTATTGTGGATGCGCTGTAACTCTGCATCGCAATATCTCTTCAACGCATCAATATCAATCCCTTCCACATGCGCGACATGGATTGTGCGCATAAAATTGCGACCAAATTTGTCATAGTACGGGTGAGATGGATTGCTCACATCAAACCGATTTGTGATTGGATGGGGTGCAAACTCACCCAATGCGGGGCGATAAAAGTATTCCTCTGGCTGAATTACTTCATTCTCATTTATTAAATGTGAAAAATTATACACATCGCCATTGATATTGAGTGCTATATGTCCACACGTCGACGCAGGATATTTCACTAATCGTTCGTTGTAGTAT
>JAOAAF010000195.1:415-720 GCA_026419015.1 Spirochaetota bacterium | reverse complement strand
CCACTGTAAAAAAAATAACAACGCCAGAAGGTATAAAAGTTTATTTTTCCCCTCAATCTTATAAAAGAGCTCTTTGGAAAAATTTACAAAAAAATTTTAATTGGAAAATTCCATTTGTTACGAGAGAAGGAGGGGTTGTCCAACGCACAGGGACAATAATAGATAGTGAAGAATTTGATTTTGCTGGAACAATGATTGCAAAACCAAAATATCAAAGAAATTCAGTACTTTATGTTGATTGTGGAATTTCAATTAATAATTTTGTGGGTGATATGGAATTTATGACAAATATGGGATTGTCTTCT
>JAOAAF010000195.1:0-405 GCA_026419015.1 Spirochaetota bacterium | reverse complement strand
ATTTTGAAATTAAAAAATTTGAACAATTAAATAATATTAAAGAAAAAATAATTGCAATCTATGAAGAATTAAGCTCAGAAAATAAAAATTTAATAGAAAAAATAAAAAATGATATAGATGATCTTTTACCAAAAGTTGAAAATATAGAACTGAAAAATGGTAAAATAATTATTGATTTAAAAAAAGAAGAAAAGAAAAAAAGGTTAAGCGAACTTCTATTTGCCATGGGAGAACTGGGGAGACAAATAGAAGGTAGCGAAAGAAATTTAACACCTTATTTTGCAATATTCTCATTAGATTATGCCACCCCAAAATATTTACTTTTTGTTAAAGATATGTTGAAACATGATAAAATAATTTCAGAAGAAAAGTTAAATACATATGCTAAAAAAGATAATAAAAATA
>JAOAAF010000194.1 GCA_026419015.1 Spirochaetota bacterium | reverse complement strand
CCTTATGACCTAGAAGTAGGTGCGGGAACCTCGCACACCGCTACCTTTCTCCGTGCGATTGGACCAGAACCGTGGTATGCAGCTTATGTACAGCCCTCCCGCCGCCCTAAGGATGGACGTTATGGAAAAAACCCAAACCGTCTTCAACACTATTACCAATTTCAAGTGGTTCTGAAACCTTCACCCATCGATATTCAAGAACGTTATTTGCAGAGTTTAGCTTATCTAGGGATCGACCTTACAAAACACGATGTGCGTTTTGTTGAGGATGACTGGGAAAACCCTACCCTCGGGGCTTGGGGACTTGGGTGGGAAGTATGGCTAGACGGAATGGAAATTACTCAATTTACCTATTTTCAACAAGTAGGTGGACTAGATTGCCGACCTGTTCTTGGGGAGATTACCTATGGCTTAGAACGACTGGCAATGTATCTGCAAGGTGTAGAAAATGTTTATGAGTTATTGTGGACAAAAACCCCGGAGGGTCAACACATTACTTATGGAGACGTTTTTTACCAAAACGAAGTAGAGCAATCTCGTTACAACTTCGAAGTAGCTAATATACCGCTGCTTTTTGAACTATTCACCCATTGGGAAGCAGAGGCAAAACGGTTGATTGCGGAGCGGTTACCGCTTCCGGCGTACGAAATGGTTTTAAAAGCGGCACACACTTTTAACTTGCTAGAGGCGCGTGGAGCAATTTCGGTAACAGAACGAGCTGGATATATCGGTCGTGTGCGTGATTTAGCGCGGTCTGTAGCAGAAGCCTATTACGAGAGTCGTAAAGAGCTAGGTTTCCCCTTACTTACTAAAGAGGGTCGTAATGGAGAGGCAAAC
>JAOAAF010000193.1 GCA_026419015.1 Spirochaetota bacterium | reverse complement strand
ATTGGGTTGTTGTTTGCACCGACAATGGCGATAGACGAAGGATTGAGCAAAAGATGAAGTGGATGATGAGTATTCATTGAAAACCATCCATATAAAGATATTCCGCATTCTTTTTTACCATAGCTTTTTCTGAAAATACCAATGTCAACATATTAATCTTGTATGTTCACATTATTTTAAATAGTAAAGCAAGAACACAACAACGCAGAGAAACGATTGTATCGAGCGTTACAGTTTTTTATAAATTAAAAAATGATTTAGAAACTCATCATTTCTGAAAAGCTGATTTGGGAGTGTTCCGATTTAACATTTAACGAGAAATATGATGAATCGATCTAATAAGATTAGAAGTAAATTTAATTAAATTGACGCGCAAAATTTGCTTTCGAAGCGCTCCCGTGTGGTAATCGTGAAAAAACGGTGCAGCCTGGCAACCTCAAAAAGCCTTTGCACAGAAGGATTGAGATCGTAAAAAATCAGTCGAATGTTTTTTGTCATCGCCTCGTTTAGAAATTTCACCAGTGTGCTTATCGCAGTAGAATCGATGTGAGTAATTCCTTTGCAATCAACCGCGATCACTCTCGGTTTTCTTATTACGATATTTCGCCACACATGTTCGACTTCGCTAAGATTCTCTATGTAAAATTCACCAACCAATTTTAATATGATTATTTTCCCCCGCTCTTCCGTTGAAATTTCAATCATACGATCTCCCACGAACTAACAAGATTTTATTCAAAATCTAAACATGTATAAATTTTTATAACCTTTTGTGTAAACAAATTTTTATACTGAAATTATAAAAAAATAAAACTGAACTATCAGTTTTTATAATATAGTAAAATATACACTGGTTGTCAACATTTATTT
>JAOAAF010000192.1 GCA_026419015.1 Spirochaetota bacterium | reverse complement strand
CCCGAAAAAGAAGGCTTTGACCCCCCTTTTACTCACATTGTTTTTAAAAATTGCTTTGATTTTTAGAAAAAAATTTTTCTGAAGGCGAAAGAACAATCGTATTAATAGATATACGCTTCACAATTCTCTTGCGAAAGGAGCATCTTTATGCCACGACCATCTCGCATTCAAAAGCCCAATCTTACCTATCATGTGGTGTCCCAGTGTTTGGAATGGCGGGATATGATTGCCGAAGAGTATCTCAAAGAGTTGTTTCTTTCTGTGCTGCGCCGCAGCAAACAGAAATATCGCTACAAGCTTGTGGGATACTGCATCATGCCCAATCACATTCATCTTCTCATTCGCACGGTCGACGGGGGGACACCGATTTCCCGCATCGTGCAATACATTAAAGCGCGGTTTGCCGAACTATATAACAAACTGTTTACTCGAAGCGGGCCGTTTTGGCATGGGCGGTATAAGGATACTATTATTGAGCGCGCCGCGCAAGCTTTCCATTATCTGTTATGGTTATTGTGGTACATTGCCTTTAATCCTGTAAGGGAAAAACTCTGTCAAAATCCTTTGCAATATCGGTTTAGCAGCATTCGCGCATATCTTGAAAAGGATGCCGATGTGGGGGTGCAGATCGATCACCATTGTTTTTTTGAACAACTGGGCTATTCTTTTGCCGAACGCGTTCGAAAGCTTTTGCAGTATGAAGAAATATATCGAAAGCGGTATTCGATTATCGAGTGGATATAGAACAGACGTAACCGCGCATCGCACAGCCCCCCAATGAAATGAAAAACCTGCATCGGCTCATTGCGCAAGTGGCAGATGAGCCATCTTTGCATTTCCCTTTCGTTGCCTGCTTTTCTTCTGAATCATCCACCCCACAAGATTTTCTTTTTCATGGAGTTTGGGATACTCTTTTTGGAAAAAAGATATGTTGTTGCGAGGG
>JAOAAF010000191.1 GCA_026419015.1 Spirochaetota bacterium | reverse complement strand
CAACGAGCACCGGTCACTGAGGCTCTCGAAGTGACCGCCCCCTGAGGCTCTCACCAGCCACCGATGGCTGAGGCTCTCGAAGGCTCGCCCTGAGGTTCTCGAAGGGCTTGTTTACAAAATCCCCACTCTTTTTAAAATCTCCGCAGTTTTTTTGTCTGCTCTCCCCATCTCCCGAAGCGCCTGCTCAACTCGAAACTCCCTCTCCTCAAGCTCCCGCGCCTTCGACGCAACCGGCGAAAGCGCCGTTCGCCTGTCCCACAGCACAAATCCAACTACCCCAACCGTCTGCACAAATATCGCTGAAATGAGCACGTACATGAGGTTTTCAAGGCTATCGATGCGCTTTTCAATTCCATCGATGCGCTTTTCGATCCCATCAATGCGCGCGTTTACCGCCTTTAGCCCTTCCTCAACCTTCGTCTCAACACGAATGAGCCGGTCGCGATCATCCTGCGTGAAGGGAATCTCCCGCGCAAATGCAACCGAAATCATCGCAAAAAGCATGCTCACAACTATCAAACATCGCGCCATCGCATTCTCCTTTCAAATATTTGTCTCACCTATTGTGCGTCGGTAACCAAACCCCATCTCTTAACGTTTTGCTTCCCTATTAAATAATACGCACAAAATGCGTGCAATCAGAAAAAATTTTTTCCCTCCGCCCTGAGGCTCTCGAAGGCTTGCCCTGAGAATTTCACTAACCGCTCGTTTCGAGAACCTCAACCCCGCTCCCTGAGGCTCTCGAAGGGAGCGGTTCTATTCCAACCCCGCCCCCTGAGGCTCTCACCAGCCACCGACGGCTGAGGCTCTCGAAGGCTTGCCCTGAGGTTCTCGAAGGGCTTGTTTACAAAATCCCCACTCTCTTTAAAATCTCCGCAGTTTTTTTGTCTGCTCTCCCCATCTCCCGAAGCGCCTGCTCAACTCGAAACTCCCGCTCCTCAAGCTCGCGCGCCTTCGACGCAACCGGCGAAAGCGCCGTGCGCCTGTCCCACAGCACAAAACCAACCACCCCAACCGTCTGCACAAATATCGCTGAAATGAGC
>JAOAAF010000190.1 GCA_026419015.1 Spirochaetota bacterium | reverse complement strand
TACGTAAACCGTGCAAACTCGAATTGGCGGTCTTTGAGGTTTTCCCATTGGGCAGGGCCCCAAAGAGTGCATGAAAAAAACAGAGACCACGCGATTGCAAAATATTGATAGATATACTTCATTGTTATATTTTAATAACTTGCTATGATGCAGTGCAATGATTTTCGTCAAGCGGTAAATTCAAAAAAAAATGCTTGAAATTAATACGCAGCAGATGGTATTTTAAACAAAATTTTCATCAATAATTTTTATACTATGGAGGTTCTCGGATGAAGAAGGCTGTTGTTTGTATGTTGTGCGTTTTTGCGTTTAGCGCAATTTTTCTCACAGATGGGTATACGCTTCGGTTGGGCAATAAAGACCTCATAAAGTTGGGTGTGGGTCAAAGAACGATGTTTCTTATTGGGACTGTCTACTATGCTTCGTTGTGGGTTCCGCAAGAGTTAAAGGGGAAAAGTGCCAAGGAAATCATTGAGGCCGACGAGCCATGCGCGGTAATTCTTAACATCGATTCGAAGCTCATTACGACGGAGAAATTTTTAAAAGCGACACGTGAAGGGTTTGCAAAAGCAGCTGCATCGGGGTATCCAACAGCAAAAAGCGAAGCGTTCCTTTCAAAGTTCAAAGATATCCAGATGTCCAAAGGCGATGTTGTGTATTTATACTATACTCCCGGCGTGGGATTGGATGCAAAATATAAATCAAAAGCGACAGGTGAAACGAAGAACGTTGGAGTGACGCCCGGATTGGATTTCAAAAAAGCGCTCTTTGCCATCTGGCTTGGCCCCAATCCCGTGCAGGAAAGCTTAAAGAAGGGGATGTTGGGGCAGTAGCGTAATTTTATACATTGAAAATTTGAAAAAAGCCGTTATCTGTGAGGATAGCGGCTTTTTTTTAATTGTATAAGGGAACCTCCAAAAACTGATTTTTAGGATGTTCCCTTGTGGGCACAAAATTAAGGATAAAACCGCTTTCTCTTTATTGTAATCGTAATGATGAAAGCGGTTTTTTTAGAGGTGCCCATAATTCTTGACATTAAAACAAGAGGGTTTATTTTGGTTCAACATTTCTTTTATTTGAATGTTCAATAAATATTACT
>JAOAAF010000189.1:324-1217 GCA_026419015.1 Spirochaetota bacterium | reverse complement strand
AAGTAGAAGGTTTCGTTGTCCGAGAACTTTGCAAAAAACCGAGCAATTGGAGAAGTGAAATGAGTGTTGACGAGCTTTTGAAGCAGTTCGATGTAGTTGGCATTGAAGGCGTTGATACAAGATTGTTGACGAAAAAGATCAGAATCTACGGCTCAATGAAGGCTGCAATCGGTGTAGATGTTGATAAGGAGAAATTGATAAAAATTGCACGAGATCAGCCATTCATAGGTGATATCGACTTAGTAGACAAAGTCTGCGTTAAAGAGCCTAAAAGAATTGAGGCTAGGGGGAAGTTCGAAGTTGTGCTCATAGATTGTGGCGTTAAGATGAGCATAGTTAGACAGCTTTTAAAGAGGGGAATAAATTTAACACTCGTTCCTTACAACTTTCCCGCGGAGAAGATCATTGAAATGAATCCTGATGGAGTTTTCATTTCCAATGGTCCTGGCGATCCAGCAAGGGTTAAGGAGACCATTGAAACGATCAGAAAACTCGTTGGAAAGTTTCCAATGGCAGGAATATGTCTTGGTCACCAATTAATGGGGCTTGCTTTTAAAGCAAAAACATTCAAGCTAAAGTTTGGACACCATGGAAGCAATCAGCCAACAAAGGACCTAGAAACTGGTAGAGTTTTCATTTCAAGCCAGAATCACAACTTCTCAGTCGATGAAAAGACTTTACCAAAAGGCTTTGAGGTTACTCAGATAAATCTGAACGATAGAACTGTGGAAGGATTGAAACACAACGATTTGCCGATAATAACCGTGCAATATCATCCAGAAGCTGGTCCGGGACCTCATGATACCTATTTCTTCTTCGATCGCTTTGTAGATCTTTTGAGGGGTTGAGATGCCAAAAAGGAAAGACCTACGCAAGATCATGGTAATAGGAAG
>JAOAAF010000189.1:0-314 GCA_026419015.1 Spirochaetota bacterium | reverse complement strand
TGGAAGCCAAGCATGTAAAGCTTTGAGAGAGGAGGGCTACAAAGCTGTGCTTGTGAACTCAAATCCAGCGACGATCATGACAGATCCAGAGATGGCTGACTCCATTTACATTGAACCCCTCGATGCTGAGATCGTGGCAAAGATCATAGAAAGGGAGACTCCTGATGCGTTGCTCCCCACTCTTGGCGGGCAAACTGGTTTAAATTTGGCTATTCAGCTTCATGAAATGGGTGTGCTTGAGAAATATGGTGTAGAACTGATTGGAGCAAAAGCTGAAGCAATAAGAAAAGCGGAAGATAGAGAGCTCTTTAAGC
>JAOAAF010000188.1:561-1436 GCA_026419015.1 Spirochaetota bacterium | reverse complement strand
ATATCATACGTTCTAATAAGAATTTCAATAAAATTTATTTAAATGAAAAGTTTGATTTAATTTGGTGTGGCTCTTTATTTACACATCTAAATTCCAGAAAATTTATACATCTCTTAAACTTTTTTTATAATCATCTTGAGAATAATGGGTTATTGATTTTTTCTGTTCATGGGAGGTTCGCATTTAATAATATTAAGAATTTTGATTATGGATTGAGGTTTCACCAAAAGGCGTGGGTAAAAATTAAATATAATATTTTCGATTTTGCCTATGTTAATTATCTAAGACATTTTGGTTATGGAGTCTCATTTAGTAAACCCTCCTGGATTTGTTCAAATATTGAAAAACTATCTGACCTTAAATTGTGTGCTTATATGGAGAAGGCTTGGGATAATCACCATGATATTGTTATATGTAAAAAAGAAAATTTTATTTAATTTTTTAAAAGATATTTTCCTTTCATTATTGAATTTTTTTTTCAATCAAGCATTATTTCTTTTATTACTTTTATTAATTCATTTTTTAATTTAATCCCACAAATATAAATTCAATGAGAATATTATTAGAATTTTTAAACCATTTTTCCATTTAATCCTCATTTGATATTGTTTATATTTATAAAACTATGCCCTTGTAGCTCAGGTGGATAGAGCAGTGGTTTCCTAAACCACGTGTCGGATGTTCGAGTCATCCCAAGGGCACATTTCGATGGCTATTTATCCAAATAAAGTTGCTCTGATTACTGGTGGAGCGAGAAGACTTGGAAAAGAGATTGCTAAAGTAGTTGCAGATTGTAAATATGATATTGTGCTTAATTATTTTAACTCCCCTCCTAATATAGTCAGAGAAACAGTTGAAGAATTGACAGCTAAATC
>JAOAAF010000188.1:0-551 GCA_026419015.1 Spirochaetota bacterium | reverse complement strand
TAAATCAGTTGAAGTAATTCCTTACAAAGCTGACTTTAGTAAAGAAAATGAAATAAAAAGAATATATTATTATATTAATAATCGATTTAAAAGATTGGATTTATTAGTAAATAACGCTGCTATATTTAGAAAAGTGGACTTCTATGAAATTAATAATTCATTGCTGGACGAATTCATTAATACAAATTTGAAGAGTGTAATTATTTCTACAGTAGAAGCAGCAAAAATTATGAAAGATAATAAGGATAAACCATGCAAAATTATTAATATTGCTTCTTTGGGGGGAATTCAGAATTGGTCAGGTTATATTCCTTATTCAATTTCTAAAGCAGGTGTGATAAAATTTACATATTTATCTGCTAAACGATTAGCCCCTGATATATTGATAAATTGTATATCTCCAGGTACAATAAATATCGATAAATCGGATTCAACAAGAGATAATGTTGATAATTATCCTATGAAGAGATTTTGTGATATCGATGATATAAAGAATTTAATTAAGTTTTTGATAATGAATAATAATTATATAACTGGAAATAACTTTATTG
>JAOAAF010000187.1 GCA_026419015.1 Spirochaetota bacterium | reverse complement strand
ACTGTGGATAGTGCAGTGAAGTATTTCGGCTTGGCAGTGAAATTTTTAGATGGCAATCGAGCAATGGAAGCGCGCCGAAATTTATGCCGCGTTCTTCAACTCGCTTCTCGCTGGGATGATCTAAAAAAGGAGGCAGCGCGTGCGCTGAATGTGGTAACCGATAATGCCCATCGCGCAGATTTTTTGCTCCATCTCGCCCGCGCATATATTGCCGAGGAGGAATACGAGAAAGCCGCTGATGTGTGCGAGGAGATCGTCAAAATAAACGCTCAATCCACTCAGGTGTTGCCTGCGCTTTTGATGCTTTCCCATGCGGTGAGAAAACAGACGGGATATTCCAGAGATTATTTTTTGGTGATGCGCAATATCATCGAGAAGTTCAATCGTTCGGAAAGTATGCCAGCAGCGCTATACCTGTTGGGGAAGGCATATTATCAGCGAGGGGATTATCACAGGGCATATTCGGCATTTCGCGAATTAAAAACCCGCTTTCCGCGTTCACCAGAAGCATCGCTAGCAGCAGAAAAAATTTCGGCAATTGAAAAACACAATCCCAAGATTGTGGCTTTTGTCCCAGATGATGCGTTTTTGCAAACGCTCGACAAAATTGATCTTTCCTTTGACAATTTGGATGAGGAAGCGCTTGTGAAAAAGAAATCATTTTATGCGGTAATGCTTGGGCCAGTTGAGGAAAAACGAGAAGCAATGCGAATCGCACGCGAGATAAAAAATGAGTTTACGCCAGTAAAGATAGTGCACAGCGCTGGTGGATATGCGGTTTACGTCGGAAAGCATGCAATGCTGGCAAATGCAACGGTGATGAAAATTCGTTTAGCGGAAGAAATGGGGTACAATGGCAAGGTTGTGCGTTTTCGGATTGATCGTAACAAAACGTACATCTATGGAGAATAAGCGATGGAATCAAAACTCACACCGGTGATGCGGCAATACCTTGAAATAAAAAAAAATTACTCCGAGGAGATTCTTTTTTTCAGAATGGGCGATTTTTACGAAATGTTTTTTGACGATGCCGAGATCGCATCGAAGATTCTGGATATTGCACTAACTTCTCGCCAGAACGACATCCCAATGTGCGGAGTGCCGTATCACGCGGCGGAAAGCTATATCGCTCGCCTTTTGAAAGCGGGCAAGCGCGTTGCAATTTGCGAGCAAATGGAATCAACCCCTTCCAGCGGCACAATCGTGAAGCGGGAAGTAGTGCGCGTGATTACGCCCGGAACGCTTGTGGAACAAAACCTTATCCAAAGCGATGAAAATAATTTTCTCTGTTCGACAGTGGTGATGGATGAATCCCTTGGCTTAGCTTTTGTCGATATTTCCACTGGCGATTTTTTCCTTTCCCGAATTGATAAATCTTTTGATCTTTTTCGCGGCGAAATTGCGCGCTTTTCTCCACGGGAAATTGTTTTTCGCGATATTTCAAAAAATCCTGATTCTCGAGTGCAGGAATACTTAAAAAATGCGAACATTCCATGCGTTTCCCTTAACGAGTGGATTTACGATATTGAATATTTAAAGGGATTGGTAGATGATATTATCTATAAAGATATTTCTATATTTCATAATGTGAGAAATCCAGAGATATTGAAAGACTTTTTTCTACTCTTGATGGAAAGGGCAGGGAAAATAG
>JAOAAF010000186.1 GCA_026419015.1 Spirochaetota bacterium | reverse complement strand
AAGAGACAGGATTTAGCACAACCGCCGAAAGAGTTCAATAAATTGCTCGATACGCGAAGCGAAAGCGGTGAGATCGAGATACTGGTATATGCTGATGAAGATGCAAGTGGTAGAATGTTAGAAAGCATGATCATCGATGCGGTGAATGATGTTGCTGACATTATGAAGTTGTTGCGCGCATCGAGCAAGGGGAAAGACATAAACGATGCAAACATCATTGATACAACTCGAGAACTGGCAGGGGCGGTGAACGATTTGTTCAAAGAGGTACGCAACGATAAAATCGCGTTCGATGAATTTTCGCACAAGGTATCAGAAAAGGCTTCGGCTGCGGAAAGCTTAGCGCTTTTACAGGGAATGAGTTCGCTTCCGAGGTATAAATCGGAGCTTCAAAAGCTTACCGAATCGTTTTTTTCGCGTATGGGCGAGATGCGCGATCTTTCGAAAACTGCGCGCGCACTGGCGGTTGGGAAGGAGGGTGCGCGGGCGAATTTCATCGAGAAATCACAGGTGCGCGATGAGAAACAGAAAGAGTTTGCAGCGCTTTCTAAGGCGCTTGAGGATGCACAGCACCGATATCGCGAAGCGACGAATGCCTATCTTGGTGCAATGAACGAGACGGCGAAGCGGTACAAAGAATTTAAGGAAAAAGAACATGAGTACGAAAAGGCATATGCAGTGTGGGAATATGCACATACTCCGTATTTGTTGGACACAATAGCCAAGGATGCGCAAAGCGGTAAGGGGGAGCTTCCAACAGGAGAAAAGCAGGTGCTTTCAAAGCTTGCGCCGGCCGATGCCCACGAACGATATGCGCGGGTAAAAGCTGAATACGAGAAGGCAGATGCCAACTATCGCAGTCGAAAGGAAGCGATGGAAAAGCAAAAGCGCGTGGAAGATCTTCTTCAAGATGAACGCTATAAAGCGCTGCGCGATGAGTTTGAAAGAGAAGCGAAAAGCTATGCGCGATTTGATAGAGCGGCAACGCTTCTTGCCGAACAGACAGCTATGTTGAGTGCCGAAGTAGAAATGTTGCGGAAAGAATATGTGCGCGCAAAAGATATGGATTTTGAGAAGATGGTTAAAGAAAAAGATGAAAAGGGAAATGATATCGATAAAGTAGTGCCGCTTACCAATGAAGAAAAAATAAAGCGAGATGCCATACTCGGAAGAATGATTGCTGAAATAGACAGGATGGGCATTAAAAATTTCATTATGCACGTGCTGGTACGAGAATTTGTGCTGCGAAGCGGCGTGGAATTTGTGAAAGCGAACGAGAAAGCGTTTACGCGATCAAGACCACCTTATCTGGTGGTCTGGTATTTACCGCCAATTGATGAAAATAACGGAAATGGCGGCTATATTGGCGGGAAAGCGGGGAAAGAGGAAATTGAGCATGCCTATGACGAGTTTAAGAGACAATATCCGCAACTTTACGATGATATTGAATATTTGCGTTCTCACAATATTGGATATGGATCGCTTATCGAAAAAGTTGCGCGCGAATATTACGATTGGAAACACTGGCATTATAAATATCTCGACGCAAAGGAGCGATGCAATGACTGGGAGCCTTGGTGGTGCAATAATGCGCGCCATAGAAGGGAACAGGCATCTATTCATCAGAACAATTTTATTACATTTTACAACAAGTTAAGCGAGTATCTGATATCGGTAAAAAAAGCACGGAATAAACTCGATGAAAAAGAGAAGCTACTTTATTCGTATGAACGTGTGCGATCGGCAAAGGAGTTTCGCGAAAAAACGTTTGCAGCACATGCTATCATTGACAATCGCCACTACCTTGCCCTTACCGATGATGACAGAAACCGCATTTTTGATGATGCGGATAACAGAGCAACAATTGGAGCAAGCGATGTCAACATCACAGTGCTTCGAAAAAAGTCGATGCGAAGGGATATTGATGGCAATGTATTGAAG
>JAOAAF010000019.1:23085-34252 GCA_026419015.1 Spirochaetota bacterium | reverse complement strand
CATATATATTTCTTTTTGCTATTTTAATCGTATTAACAATTATTATTTTATATGTTCTTTCAACCTATGTTTTCCCTCGAAAAATAGAAGAGATTGCAAACTTAATAGAATCGGGTCAAACCAAGTTAGCAATACGGAAACTTCTTGAAATAATTGAAAAAGATGATCGAAACGCATATGCTCACTATTTGCTTGCTGAGGCATATCTAAAGGAGAATAATATACAATATGCGATACTCGAATACCGTCAGGTATTAAAACTTGCAAAATTTGATGATAAAGTCAATGAGGTAACAACGAGATTAAAGCTTGCAAAGATATATCTCGAACGGAAATCCGTTGATGAAGCGAGAAAAGAATTCTTAATACTCACAAAAATTGATCCAACTAATTATATTCCTTTTTATGAACTTGGACTTATATATTTCAATGCCGATCAGCATGAAAAGGCCGCCCCATATTTCAAAAAAGCAATCGCATTAAATAAAGAACATACCCTTTCGTATTATTATCTTGGTCAAATTTTTTACCGCATGGGACTTTTTCAAGATGCGAAGCAAATGTTTCTTGAAGCGATAAAAAGAGATCAAATGCATTATCGCTCTCATTATTTCCTTGGACTTGTGTTACGACAGCTTGGTGATTACGAGTGGGCGATTAAAGAATTCGAAATTGCACAGAAAGATGAAGATATTAAACTAAAGTGTTTTCTTGCAAAAGGCACATGCTATTTAGAGAGAGAAGCTTTACCAAAAGCGATTATCGAATTCGAACGTGGATTAAAATTTGCAAAACGTGGAAGCGATACGGAATTAAACCTTCGATACTTTTTAGCCGATGCCCAAGAAAAAATGAGAGATTTGCATTCTGCAATTGCAAATTGGGAAAAAATATATGAGGTAAATAGAAATTTTAGGGATGTCCAGGAAAAATTAAAATCATATGCGGAGTTTCGGCAGGATGATCGAATTAAGGATTTCATGATTGCTGGCTTATCGCAATTCGAACATTTATGTAGAAAAATCGTGGAATCGATGGGCCTCACAATACTCGATGTAAATATCATCAGCGATACGGATATTGAGATATTGGCAACAGAAACAGAGGGCAAATGGCGAAATACTAGGAGAACGAACAGGATCGTAAGAATAATTCGCACGACCGATACGATCAGCGATAAACTTCTTCGTGGTATCCACGAGGCAATGAAACCTAAAAACGCAACGCGTGCAATCATTATTACGACTGGCGAATTCAGCCAAAGTGCCATTGATTTTTCCAATACGCGACCAATCGAATTGCTCGGGAAAACGGATCTTATTCGGCTGTTGAAAAATGTTGGTGCATAGAAATATATGGCAAACGAATACACTCAAATAATTCATAGCGTTCCGTTTTTTCGACATTGTACATCAAAAGAACTCGATCATTTTGTAAACTGCCTTCGCCTATCAAAGATTAAAAAAAATCAAGTTGTCGATTTAAAAAATAATAATTCAATCAACATTATCATTGATGGTATCTTTCGCGTTGAAGTGTATGGGAAAAAAGATTATATTTTCCTTACTCCGGGTTCTTTTTTCGGCGATTTCCCTTTTGCAACAATGAAAAATAGAGGTACTGTTCGTGCGATTTCAAATGCAACCCTTGCACATTTGAATAACGATGATCTATATTTTTACCTTTTAAGAAATTACCGTTGCTTAAGAGGTTACATTAAATGTTTGGAAATGCTTGGTTTTGAAATTATTGATGCGGGAAAAGAGCTATTTCGAAAAAAAACGAAAATAATTGCTGTTTTTAGTTATTCAGAACAAGCGGGGAAATCTACTTTTGCCACTTCCCTTGCAACATGCCTTTCACAATACGGAAAGACAATCATCCTGGATATGTCTTATACTGGCTCTTCTGCATTTGATGTTGTGGGAAAAAAGATTCCCCCACCGATTTCGCAGAAAGAAGCCAATGCAGGAAATTATGAACCTTTTATTAATTCGCGAATTGCAACTGCAATGAATAATTTTGATATGTTGAACGTGGTTCATCATTCGCAATTAAGAATTGAACCAACTATTATATCTCCATTATTTTTGGCACTTTCAAAAACATATGAGTATATCATCATCGATATTTCCAATGAGGACGATGAATTGCGAGATTGCGTCTTGGAACAATCCGATTATATTATTCCGATTATCGTAAAAGAACATGAAATGAAAAATTTATTTCCAGTTTTTGATTCCAACCTAAAAGATGGCCAACAAGTACTTTACGTTACCAATCATTATAAACATAATTTTCGGTTCAAAGGTTCTTTTGTTTTTGAAAAAATCGAGGAGAATAATGGTTTTGCTTTAAAATCGTTTACCTCAGCAATACCCGAAAAACTCGTTGAATTTATTAAAAAACCGAAAAAAGCAATTATTTTCGCGACGTATAGTCCTGATGGGTTGCATTATGGGTGGTTTCTGGAATTGATTAAATCTAATAACCCTTTTGAAATCTTTGTTGCATCTGGTTTTGCAGTCATCCCTTTCCTTTTTTTCTTAATTACCGAAACGAGCGATCATCTAAATTCGATTCTCAAAGAACTATTTGAGAAATATTTATCAAAAATCGTCGATATTTGTTTTCCACACGAATCGATTTTTAGTAACAAAAATGCAGTGAAATATGCAAAGTCACTTTTTACCGATCTGCGAGTGGAATACTTTATCAATAGGGGATTATTTTTCTTCACTTCTACCGATGGCTCAAAGAAAATTTTTAGCACCGGAAATGTCGCAGATATGTTTGTCCTTGCACTTTCCCATTTCCCGCTTTTTAAAGAACTTACAATTGCAAATGGAAAATATTATAGCAACTTTTTTTACCAAAATTATTTTTATGAAAGCCTTCTGAGAATGGGAATTGACCAAACATACAACTTACGTATTATGGGTAATGATGATTTTACAGGAATAAAGAAAATACTACCATGGTATGTAAAATATTTTCGGCATTTTACTTCGATGAATATCACCTCGCCAACATTGTTGAAAACGAACATTGATTATGTAATCAATATCGCAGGATTGAATTCAATAGAAAAAATTGCACTTGAAATCAACAATCAGGCAAATAAGTTCTTGCAAGAAAATAATTTAATATAGAATTAATAAAAAATTCTTGTTTCTGGAGACTATTCCATGAGATCTAAAAAAACGAATTTTCTTCAAACTATTGTTCTTTGTAGCGGCATTGTATATATTTCAATTGGTTCGCTTTTTGCGTTATCGCCCCATTTGTTTGGTAATGTGTTTTTTTTGGAAATTAATGAGGACTGGTTTATGGAAATACCAAAAGATTCATTTATGTTCGCTTCGATTACCCTTGCAAGGGCACTTGCGGCTTTATTGTTCACAATTGGATTGGCGATGGTTCTCCCATTGTTTGATCCAGTAAAATATAGAGCGCTTGTATATTTCACAAATGTGCTTTTTCCATTCATTTCATCGATAATCTTTATAAAAAGTTCATTTACCAACCCACTCCCGGTATTAATCGGTTTTTCGGTTATTTTTATGCTTATTGGGGCTTTTGCATTTATTGCGCTAATGGTAACCCGAGATGTTGCGAAAACTGAAGAATAAACGAAATTTTTTAATTGATTAATTTTATGCCATAAAACTATAATGCAAAAACTTTGCAATGATGCAATTTAAAAGTCCATGGGAAACGATGGGAGGAAGAAATGGAGTTGAAAACCAAAAAGGTGGGGAATGTTATAGTAGTATATCTATCGGGGCGTTTAGATGTGCATCTTTCTGCTGATGTCGAAAAGGAAATCAATAAAATAATCAATAATGAACCAACTTGTCATCTTCTTTTAAATCTCAACGACGTTGAATATATGAGCAGTTCTGGTTTGAGGATCTTTGTATCAACGATGCGCATTTTAAAAGAATCAAAAAGAAAGCTTTACTTATGTAACATGAATAGTGCAGTAAAGAAAATATTCGAAGTTGTTGAACTTATGGATATGTTCGATATATACGAAACAGAAGAAGAAGCATTAAAATCGTTTTAAAAAATATTTTATGTGATTTCGAAATTCAAAAAAATAATAAATAAAAGGAAAGATAATTCATTCGGGCTTTTCTGCAACGAAAGAGAATTTGTTTTATTCGATAACAGTAAAGTAAAAACATATATTCACGAATACAATAATTTCTTTAAAAATTATTTGCTTTTTCAAGCATACCATCATTTTCGATGGCCATTGTGGTTAATGAGTGCCCTTAACGAATTTCATAGGGACTTTTCACCAATTACTCCTCCTTTTCTTAAAAACATTTATCATACCGATTACGTATCGTTCTCAAATTTTTTATCAAAAACGAATTTGATAATAGACCAATCGGGAATGATTACCACCGATATTTCAAAGTGGTCAATAGAGACATGGTTCTTGTGCGATGATGTATTAGTTTGCCCTCAGAAAATGATGGAAAATGTTGTACAAAGGCGAGATGAAGAAACCGGTATTATTTCTACAACCGTGAAGACGAATTATTTCACGTTTCTGTCAGAAGTTTTTGGAGCGAGAACGAACGTCGATGAAGCAGTGATCACCTTCACGTGTCAATCTTCCCAAACCGTTAAGCACTTATTTTTAGTCCTTGCGATACGTCCATATACGCTTGATTCGATTGGGGATGTACATTCCATTGAATATAAAAATTCACATAAAATCATATCAATAAACAATTTCGATGCAATTGCGCTTGGCATTTCCCCCAAAGAAGTGTATGTTGGCAATTCTCAATTAGGTGATATTAATTTTAAAAATAAAAGCAATAAAGTATATTGTCAAAATGGCATGGCAACAATTGCTTTTATGTATCCAGTAAAAAAGGAGGGGGTAACATTTTATATTCGAGTTAACCTCACGGAAGATAAACCTTTAAAATCTGTATCTATAAACCTTGAGTCCATTAAAAAAGATTTTTGTGAATATCTTTCACGGATGCGTGAAAAAGGAATTCGAATTAATCTACCCAATACTCCGATAACCCATTGGCTTGCAATCTCAAAGTTAAAGTTGTTGGAGGTGATTTCCAAAATTATTTTCGAAATAAAAAATGCAAATAATACGGATTCTCAATTGTTCCAATATACACATATCGTATTGATGGCTCTCACAAGAATGGGATACTTTGAAGAAGCTCTAGCTATTATGAATTCGCTACTTGCCACTGTTGTTAGTAGAAAAGAAACAAAATTTTGTGATGTCATTGTCAACAGTTATCTCATTTCAGCTTTTTCAGACTATTTCATTCTCTCACGCGATACCGAATACCTTTCTCAAAATATTGAAAAAATACGCATTATTGCACAAGAAATTTTAAATTTCATGAAAAAAACTGAGCCGTTTAAAAAGAACATTGCCCAAAATTCACTCGCACATAACTATTTGCCACAAATTCATTATTACGACCTCATTTTAATTACGCACGCCTTTTCTCAATATGGTTATCTTTGCAGAACACTTGGCCTTTTCGGAGAAGAAAATACCTTTAAAAAAGAAGCAGAAACACTTTGCCAGCAACTTACATTGCATCTTAACCACCTCATTGCAATGCATAACGATGAACAACCATATGAACCATGTGCATTAGACGAACACGCGGCGTATTTATTGTGCTGCTATTATCCTTTTTATCTGGAAAAAATCCCACAAAATATCATCGCGCAATATGCACAGCTGTTGGAAAAATTTTATAAAAAATATCCGATATTTATATATTCATCTGGCGGATGGGATGTTTTTCTTTCCATGATGGTTGCAAATAATTTATTGCTATTAGGAAATAACACATCAATCGATGTGTTTAATCTTTTTACGAATGCAGCAGGAACTCGCTATGCTCTGCCAGAAATAATGAATCCACATACATTTAAAGGAATTTCCAAGACTGGCGACTCGAGTTCTGTCGCTGCGAGTATTTTTCTATTTATTCGCAATTCGCTATTTCACGATAAACCTGAGCGGCTTGAGCTTTTTCCAATACCACACGATGAGTGGTTTCGCCCAAAAGTGGAAATCGAAGTGCGCAATGCACCTTCGCGTTTCGGAAAGATAAATTTCAAGGTTATAAATACCGAAAATGAAGTTCAAATATATTTTCTCGAGCTTCCAAAATTCATTCCACCCGATATACTCATACATCTACCATTTTCAACAAAACTAAAGCCTGCAGACGATTTTGTATTAAAAAAAGACTTTGGAAAAAGCTTTATTATAAACGGGTGGCCTTCTGTCCTGCAATTTTTAAGGAAGTAGAGGTATGTAAGTATGCTGTTGTATTTTCTTGTGTTTGGGATTGTTATCTCGGGCCTCTTTTTGTATTATAGCTACTACATTGCACCACGATTAAATCCCAAGTACAAAGCAGAGCAATATTTAAAAAATGGCAAAATATTTGATGCGATTATCGAATTTAAAAAAGCACTCGATAAAAAACCTGATGATTTTGAAATTCATGCAAAACTGGCAGACATTTATCTCAATGAAAATGAAATCGATCAAGCAGTTTCGCATTTGGAAAAAGTACTTGCCTTGAATAAATACAATTATGCGGTCGAAAAAACTGATATTCAGAAAAAATTAGCAAAAGCCTACGATCTTCGGGAAGAATACGAAAAGGCATTGCAATTGTATTTGGAAATTCTTACTACTATGCCGATGGATGTAGATTCGCTTTATTATATAGCGTTTACAGCGTTGGGACAAGAAGAATTTGAAATTGCTCAACGCTATTTCGATAAACTTGTAAAACTTTTACCAAATAATTTTGAAGTAAATTTCGCAACAGGCATATGTTGTTATCAAAATCAAAAAACAAATGATGCGGTTAATTATTTTAAAACTGCTTCTTCGTTACATCCCTCATCTGATATTGCTAATTTAGCACTTGCGTTTGCTCTTCAAAGAAAAAGCGACTATCGCCAAGCGCTCTTAGCCGTGAAAAAAATAAACGAAATGGAAAAAGATCGCGAAATTGTTTTCGTAACGCGTCGATTGCGGGGAATCCTTTTGCTTCAATCGAGAAATTTTGATGAAGCAGTAAAGGTTTTCCAGGAGCTTTTAGATTATTTGAAAAAAAACGATATGCAAGATGCGGTAATGATGACATTATTCGATTTAGGTTTTGTTTGCATTAAGGCTGAAAAAACAGCTTTAGCATATCAATATTGGAATGAACTTTATGAGATGGATAAATCGTATAAGAAAATTCAACATCTGGTAACGTTACTTCGCAAAGAAATGGATGTCGATTATAAACTTTTTACCGAAGAGGATGAATCTTCAATTGAAGAACATTTTCGCGCATGGTTAGAAGAAACCTTTCCAAAAGACTTTTTATGGCAATTGTGCGGATTAAAAAGCGATAAAGAAATAAACATAAGAGGATTGTTAACCTCAACCCGCATTTCAAAAGCAACCGAAATAAAAAGTGAATCCGATTTCTCATACGTGAATTATGATAACATTGAACAATTTAATAAAATGAATGTCGAAAATTTCAGAATTACCGCAAATAGACTCGTTTCAAAACTTGGATACAAAGTAGACCAAATACTTACAACGTATAGGGAAAGCGATGGTGTCGATTTCCTTGCAGTTACGCCAGAAAAGGAAAAAGTACTCATTTGGGTACGTCGCTGGATAAAAACTAAGGTTGGCGAAATTCCTCTTCGAAATTTTGCGCAAGCAATTAATGATATGAAAGCATCAAAAGGTATATTTATTACATCATCTGAACTAACACCTTCCGCTGAAAATAGCTTATCGAACCTATCAAAAGTGCAGGTAATTCGACCAGATGAACTTGCATCGCTTTTGGAGGGTTTAGTGTGAAAGAACTTTTTCAAGAATCTTCAGTGTTGCTTCGCGATATCAATTTTAACGATGCAACTTATAAAATTAGCAAACCGAAAATATCAGAAGAGCTTATTCAATCTATAAGGAGCTATGGTATTTTAGAGAAACCCACTCTAATTAGAAGTGAAAATGAATTCATAATCCTTTTTGGTCATAATCGGTTACTTGCGGCACAAATTCTTGAACAAACACATCAAGCGTGTGTAATTTTAAAATCTTTTGATTTAGAATATTTTTTTCGTTACGCACTTTTGAAACTTTACCGCCTCGAAGTAGGACCATTAGGTAAGATAAAACTATTTCAGATTTTAAAAAAATATAAATCAAAATTATCATTTTGCTTTGAAGAATTTGCATGGAAGGAATTAGGAATACCCCCTTACTTGGCATCATCGGAAGAATTAATGAAAAAAGCGCTCGCATTGCCGCGTTCGCTTGCAGAATTTTTAGAAATAAAGGACCCTGGATATAAAACGATTCGTGATTTGTTACTGCTTTCTGATTCTTCACTCAGCACAATTAGCGAGTGGGTAGAAATGATACCATTTCGGGTAAATGTCTTCAGACAGATAATCGATATCGTTTACGATATTGAACGCATGGGCAAAAATCATTTGTTGGTAAATCAAACACACATTCCGTTAGATGCGGAAGGACGCAATAAAGAAGTTTCTTTGTTAGAACAACTCACAGCAATTCGATATCCGATTTATTGGGATAAAAAAAATAAGGCACTTACCATTAGCGAACAACTGAAAAAGATAGGGATAGCGGTAAAAATTCCCGAGTTTTTCGAAGGGAATGAAATTGTTTTATCATTTCGGTTAGATAAAAAACAAGGGATCGAAGAAATAAAATCAAAAATTGATCGCATTAACCCACTCGTTATCGAAGAATTGCTAAGTTTACTGTAGCGAAGGTCTATAAAAAAAATTTTCCAATCTCATTGATAGCTTTTTTACATGTTTCTTCAAAACTTAAAGAGGATTTGTACCCTGCAGCATTTCTATGTCCGCCACCGCCATTTTCCATTGCAATTTTACTCACATCATAATTGCCCTTTGTTCGCATGCTTACCTTCACTGGTCCAGTTTCATTTTGCTTGACCAGAATGCTTGCCACTACTCCTTTAATTGTTAAGGGGAGGTTTACGTTCATCTCCCCTTCTTCGAAGGAAGCTTTTGTTTTTTTTAGCATATCTGGTGTTAATTTTAACAGTACCACTTTCCCGCCATAATGGATTTCCATCGATGCGAGCATAAGAGCTCTTAGTTCGAAACTGGACATCGAGTTATTTTCATAGATGCTTTCATAAATAGAAAATGGATCGGCACCCAATTCCACTAAATGGGAAGCGATTTTAAACGTTTTTGGAGAGGTTTTTGGATATCGGAACGATCCAGTATCGAATACTATGCCCGCAAAAAGAGCTTTTGCAGCTTTTGGAGTTATTTTCTGTTCGAAATGCGAAATGATATCATAAATTATTTCACAAACGGAAGAGGCCTCAACGCGAATGAAATTAGCTTCGAATTTGTCTTTTCCCCCCTCATGGTGATCGATAATAAAATGCGCATCTACTTTTCCATCCAAATATCGATGTAACGTACCAATATTGCTGATATCGTTGGTATCCAACACAAAAAGAGCTTCATGCGAAATATTGAGAGAATGCAGCAAATCTTCAGTAAAAATGTTTATTTCATTTTCCTCATCGATGAAAGAAAATTTCTCTGGTGTTGGATCGGAATTCACAATGATGGCTTTTTTCCCAAGATGAGTTAAAAGTTCGCGGAATGCAATTTCTGCGCCTAACCCATCACAATCGGGACTTTCGTGAGTCGAAATAATAAAATTTGAATATTTAGAGATAAACTTCCTTATGTTTTCAAAACCGGGATGCATGCTATTATATATTGCTTGTTTTCTTTCCAAGCAGCGGGAAACCCATTTCTTCTCGAATCGAAAGGTATTGTTCAGCAGCGCGTCGTGCCATGTTTCTCACCCTTGTAATGTACCCAACACGTTCTGTCACCGAAATTGCGCCCCGTGCATCAAGCATATTAAAAACGTGAGAACATTTTAATACGTAATCGTAAGCAGGCAGCACGAGTTTTACAGGTTCATAATTGATGATTCGATAAAATTCCTTTTCATACAGATCAAATAGCTTAAAGTGAAGTTCTACATCAGCGATGTTAAAATTATAATGTGAAAATTCAAATTCTCCTCGATGATGAACATCGCGATAGGTTATCGTATCATTCCATTTAATATCGAAGACGTTTTCAACTCCCTGAATGTACATACATATCCGTTCAATTCCATACGTTAGTTCAACGGAGATGGGATCGAGTTCAAGGCTCCCGCACTGCTGAAAATACGTAAATTGAGTAATTTCCATTCCATCAAGCCATACTTCCCACCCTAGTCCCGCTGCACCAAGGGTAGGCGATTCCCAATCATCTTCAACGAAACGCACATCGTGTTCTTCGAGCTTTATCCCTAAGTAGCGTAACGAATCGAGATATAAATCTTGCACATCTTCGGGAGAAGGTTTCATAATGACTTGGTATTGGTAATAATGTTGAAGCCGATTGGGGTTGTCCCCATATCTTCCATCTGTCGGACGACGCGATGGTTCCACATATGCGACATTCCATGGTTCGGGACCCAAACATCGCAAAAAAGTTGCAGGATTAAAAGTACCTGCTCCTACTTCGAGATCGTATCCTTCAATAATTAAACATCCCTTCGAAGCCCAATATTCGTGCAAAAGGGCGATTACTTCCTGAAATGTACCTTTTATTTTTTGCATGTAACAACACCTATTTAAATTTTAAGTTTCAAAAATATTAACTTACTGATATTGATATTTGTCAATAATAATATACTTTACAAACATACCCAGATTTGAAAGAGTTATCCACATCGATGCATCCCATTCATTAAGTAGACAAAAGCAATGGAATGGCATACAGTTAACGATAACAAGTGTATAATTTATTATCGAAAAAATTCCATTCGGGGAAAAATCCCAATCATTTTCCTTCACGGTGCAGGGAGCGATTCCAAAATTTTTTTACCACTCCTTAAAGAATTGCAAAATGATTGTTCATTTATTGTGCCAGATTTCCCAGCTCATGGAAGATCGGAAATTAAAACGATTCCGACATTTGATGATTACTTCAATTCGATAAGTGCAATAATCGAAAAAGAATGCATTGATTCGTTTATCGC
>JAOAAF010000019.1:0-23075 GCA_026419015.1 Spirochaetota bacterium | reverse complement strand
ATTTTCTATGGGGGGCGCCTTTGCGTTTGAACTTTATTGTCGCTTTCCCAATAAAATTGCTGCACTGATTTTAATTTCGACTGGAGCTATATTACCCGTTTCCGATGTCGTTTTTGAATATTTAAGAAAGGATTATACCATGTTTTGTAATTTTTTAGTAAAATTCCTCTATAGTAAAAATGCTGATGAAACGATAAAAAAGCTCTCAAATGAAGAACTTTTGTCATTAAATCCCGAAATTCTAGAAAACGATTTTAAAATATGTTCGAAAGTTGATTATCGAAATATTTTGAAAGATATTCGTATTCCTGTGTTAATAATAGCAAATAGAGACGATAAGATGGTACCATTGAAATATGCAGAAGAACTGGCAAACGAAATTTCGCATTCGCAATTAGTTATTTTCGAAACCGATGGACACATGCCACATGTGGAAAATGCAAAATCCACTGCCGAGGCAATAAAAGAATTTTATCTTCACGAATTAGACTGAATTTTCATAATTGGATTTAAAATTGCAAAATTATTATTTTAGTTCTTGCATGTGCACGTCGTATGCTCGTTTGAGCATCTCGTGTAAGGCCACAAGCTCATCTCTTTGTGCAAGAGAAAAAAATTCAATTACATCGTCGTCAAGCAGTTCATATCGTAAGCGGTTGTGTTCTATATCGACAAATGCGTTTGCAAGATATACAAGATAGGTCGACTCCCGATATGGAAATGGAACCATATGAGGGCGTGTATGAAATTCTATAGTTCGTACTAATTCATCGGTAAATTTCCATTTTTTTAAAATCATCGCTCCCAACGTGCTATGGCTAATTCCAAGACCGATCTCTTCCAAAATCCCGGAATCGGGAATCCCTTTTCTCCCCGCTAATTCTTTCAGTTTTTCTGAAAGTTGTGGTTTAATTGTGATGATGACCAGTTTTCCAATTGATGATAACAAGGCAGCGAGGTATGCAAATTCAAGTAAATTCTGTTTTCGATATTTTATTGCGAGGCGTTGACAGTAAAATGCAGCCTTGTACGAATCCTTCCATATTGTTTCAAATTTTTTATATTTGGATTCCATTACATTTTTTACGCCGCTAGCGATTAGCAATGCATTGAGTCCTTTCAAACCAATTCTCATTACCGCTTCCTCAATTGTGGACACGCGATTGATTGTCATATACCCTGCAGAATTGGCAATTTTTAAAATATTGGTTGTTAAACCAGGATCTCGTTTAATGCGATCGGAAATGTCTTTAATCTTCGCGTCAGGATTTGCACATAGCGCCTGGATTTCTTTAATATTTGAAGGAAAACCCGGAAGAGTTTCAATTTCTTTCGCAATTTCGTCTGCAATTGGAATCACGTTTTTTTCATTTTTTGAAATTGGTTGAAGTATGATAGTAGCGATAGTGAGATTATCTTTTTTTGTAATTCGAAAATTTTCTTTCGGAAAGCCTGCATTTTTAAACAACATCATGGACATTATGAGTCCTAATCCTGCCCCTTCTGAATCGTCCAATGTTTCGTCAAATGCTTCGGAAATATCAATATATGAATATGCTTTTTCAATCTTATTCTGAATTTTTGCAAGTTCTTGTGGAAGGATTGGAGAGTTATTAATTACATGGAGCACTAATCGATCATCTTTAAACACAAAAGAAACGCGAACAATTAATCTGTTTTTTATAAGGTTATCGAATTGAGTTTTTTCTTCCTCAAACGATGCAGCTTTAAAGCGCTTCATCCCTTCTTCGTAATGTGCAGGATTTGTGATGTCCAGTTGACGTTCATTGAAGTATACACGTTTTAAATTAGCCTTTACTGCATTGTTGATGAGTTCCTTTGTGATCGTAACAAACATTTCCTTGAGATACATCGCATCGATCTTTTGTAAATAGGCGTGAATGATTTTTAAAAGTGCAATTTCGGCTTGCGATGTTAAATAATAAAATTGGATATACAAATCGCGTTTGCTGTCGATTGCCTCCATAAAATCATCTGGAAAAATGAGAAACGTAGGGTCTTTTATCGGTTTCACTGCTTCTTTCCCAATATTATATGTAGGTTATCCATTTAGAAATAATCAAACCATTTTGTTTGTTTTTTCAAAGCGCCTTCATAAATTCCTGCAAAGCCAAAGTATATTTGCGATTCACCATCTTCGTTAAACCCTTTGCTGTAACCAATAAATCCGATTACATCTAGCATATATCCGGCAGTAAATTTCAAGTGCAATTCAAAGCCCGCACTGCTGCGCAATTGGGGCGATTCAACATGCGGATTCCATACATCGCCCACTTCCCCAAATACTTGAATCCAAAGATCCCGAAACATCACTGGATAGGTAGAATAGCCAACATCGCGCTGCAGCACGGGAAATCGATACTCGGCCGTTGCAATTGCCAATCTTGTCCCATACACAAGCCCCGCAGGATAACCGCGGATTCCCCAACTTTCTTCTTCTGAGGGAGGTTCTCCGGATGTACCTTTTTCATAGCGTCCTAATCGGTATGGCACAACATGTGCAGGTGCATCGTAGCAAAGCGCAGCGCGAGTGCGGAAATACAGTACATGATTTCGAAAAATCCCAGGGAAATATTCAGAAAATTCGGCTCTCAGCTTTGTAAATGTATAATCGGAACCAAGTACTGTTAAGTACTGATCGATGCTCAAAAATATTTGAATACCGTCTTCTTCGCTTATTGAAAATGCGTACAACCGGGTGTTTGAATAATATAGCGTTGCGTTCATGCGAGCGAGGCGATTTGCATACTTGTGCGGCAATTCGGTACGGATAAACTCATCGTGCTGAATATTGGAATACACATATGCGGCGAACATTTCAAATGTGGAAAGATATTTGACAAATGGGATGTGAACAGCTGCCGACATTTTCCGTTCCAATTCTCGATGGAGATCAAATGCATGTTGAGTTTCCCATGGAAATTCATCTTCCCCCAAAAACAGTTTTTCGTCGTAATAGGAAAAAAGGAAATTCGGATAAGAATATCCAATCATCAAATCGCTATCAATTGTTGCGCGTTTTTGAAATTTGTGAGCTTGTGCGGAAAACCGATACAGCACTTGAAATAAGGTATCCATACCATAAACTTGAAATCCAAACGAGGTATCGGTTTTACCTTCCCAAAGTTCTTCGCTATAAAAGATCGGAATCCAAAATGCTGGAAGAACACTCGTCCATATTGTATACGGTCGCGATGCAGTCGGCATTGACAAGTCTTCACCGGTGTTTTCGCTGACTTGAAAAAAGTTTTTGGGAAGAACCGCTGCCTCCAAAGTTCCCCACTCGCGTAAAATTTCGTATTTCATGAGGGCAATATTAAAGCCTTCATGATTATAATGTGCGAAAGCAATGGACTTCCCATCGGGTGAGACATCGGGGTGGAAAGCCCCTCCGATCACGTTTGTGAGCTGGTTAATCGTATTAGTTGAAAAATTTACTTCAAAAAGGTTATACACCCCAGTTTTGTCAGAACAGAAAATGAGCTTTGTGCCATCGGGATGCCATGCAGGATGAATATCGAACGCACGATCGTTCGTGAGCCGAAAAATTTTTTCATTTTTTAAATCAATGAGAATGAGATCAGTATAACTCGTTTTGTCCTTAATGGTAAAAACAATTTTTGTGCCATCAGGTGAAATTTTGGGAAAGGCAAGTTGGATTGTTGTTTCATCAATAACAGGTAAGATTGTATTAGTGATGAGATTTTTTTTCAAAAGCGAAAATGCATTCTTGTTTTGTGTGATAAAACACATTGTATCGCCATCGGGAGTTGCATCGAGATAAATGGAACGCAATCGTTTTGTTTTTTGGCGATAGTTCCCGTTATATTCAAAAATATCAGCATACAAAGAAAAACTTCTGTAAAATTCTATATCGGAACAGTATATCGTTCCCCCATTTGTCACCGCAATGCTTAGTGGGTGATGAACAACACAGACAGGGGCTGTTTTTTTTGTCGTAAACGAGTAGCTCATCAAAGAAGGTGCATCGTATGCAGTGCGCTTTATCCAATACAGAGAAGAACCATTTGGATGAAATCTTGGCATTGTGGTATTATATCCAGTGGAAGTAATAAATTGAAACTTCGTCAATGGTAAGGAACATATTTTTTGTATTTGATGTGTATATATTCTTTCAGCTTCGCTTTTCCATTCAGAATACAGTTCAATGCCACTCTTTTTATATATGCAATTGAGATTATAGTTGACCAAATACGGCACAACGTTATCGGCATTTTCAAGGAATACTTTTGAAAACGTATCCCGCCCGTATTTCCGTTCGATGAATTCAATAAAAAGACCTCCATATAAATAGGGCACCGAACCGCTTGGCCATCTGCGCGGATAGTGGGAGGCTTCATAAATCGCTTTGAATGTGTTTGCGGCAATGTCGCACCGCAGCACCATGTCGGTAAAGCTGCTATTATTTCTCCCAAAAATAGTCCCATAGGACTCCTGGTAAACTGCGCTGCCTTCGATTTGCCATAACGGTAAAAAAATGTTTGGAAAGCAACAGCGCCCTAACGTATACCGTGAAATCGAAGGAACACCAGCAATGGTATCCAGATTGAGAATGTGGGTGTATTCATGTATGAACACAAATTTCAACCATTCATCGAAATTGTTAATGACGCTATCGAGCATAGGCCTTGAAATGAAAATTTGAATTCGATTGTACGGGAATGGGGTGGCAAAACCATTCGCCATATCCATATTGTCCACAAGCACGATATCGGTTCGAAAAAAAGGGTCCCACCCAACACGTGCGCTTAGCGTCTGATGTATTTTTTCTGATATCGCTGCAAGCTTTTGAGCAGATTCGGCAATCCCATCATGATAGTGAATGCGAAAGTTTGGTGTGGTAATAGTGCGCCAGTGTAATGAAGGATCGAACATAATTGATGGCCACAGGGGAAATGCGAGAGCGAATAAGATGATAATTGTAAAGGTTATTTTTTGCATATAATTCTATAATTAATAAAAATCTTCGAATATCATACTAGAGTTCATGCAAAAAAGAATGCAAGAATTTTATTTACAAAATTACACCGCTACGAATAATGCCAAATATTTGCAAAACTATTTGCGAGGTACCATCTATGAACGTGCTTTTAATAAATCCACCCTACCCGTTCGAAGAATCACCCACTCCTCCCTTTGGGCTGATGAGTCTGGCAGCATATATTCGTGAGCACGGCCATACGGTTACAATCGATGACTATATCGTGTTTCCATATTCAAAAAAGCGCGTTGAGGAAATTAGTAGAAAAGTAAAACCTTCGGTGATTGGGGCAACGGCCGTGACGATGAATGTCAACCGTGCAATTGCTATTTTAAAAGATTATAAAGACATAAATCCTGATGCAATAACTGTGATGGGGGGGCCACATGTGAGCTTTGATGCGGAAAATATTCTTTCATCGCACCCTCATATTGATTTTATTGTCAGAGGTGAAGGAGAAATAACTTTTACCGAATTGCTTAATTCATTTGAACATACGAATGATCCCGCTCGCATATTAGGAATCAGTTACCGTACAAATGGCAAAATATGCCACAATGACCCACGGCCATTCATTGACGACATTAATGTGCTGCCTTTCCCTGCACGGGATTTAGTCGCGTTAAACCGATATAAAGCGTTGGGCTTTCCCATCAACATGGTAACAGCGCGCGGCTGCCCTCACAAATGCATTTTTTGTGTTGGGAGCAGAATGGTCGGGAGAAAAGTGCGATACTTTCACATAGATCGCGTTGTAGAAGAATTTGAAATGTTATCGAAGCTAGGCTTTTCGCAAATTAACATTGTGGACGATCTTTTCACTTCTAACAAAAACCGTTGCATGGCAATATGCGAAGAAATAATTCGACGAAAAATAAACCATCCTTGGACTGCCTTTGCACGCGTAGATACTGTTTCAAAAGAATTGCTTAAGTTAATGAAAATGGCAGGATGCACAATGCTGTGTTTCGGCATCGAAAGCGGAAATCAAGAAATTCTCAATACGGTAAAAAAGAAAATCACTCTCGACAGATGTAAGGAAGCGATAGCTCTCTGCGAAGAAGTTGGGATCTCTCCGATGGCCTCATACATTCTGGGGTTACCAGGTGAGTCACCAGAAACAATCGCACAAACCATGGAGTTTGCAAAATCGCTCACACCCAACTATGGCTATCATATACTCGCACCGTTTCCTGGTACCGAAGTTCGAGAAAAAAAAGAGGAGTATGGCATTACCATCCTCACTGATGATTGGGATAAATACGATGCAAACCGCTCTGTTTCGCATACTGGGTTGGTTTCGCCTGAGTACATTGATGAGATTGTCGAATCGTTCAATAGTGGCATCAAACGGTATATTGAAAATGCGATTAAAAGAAAACAAGCAGGAGAAATAATTTCAGAAAAAGATGAGCGTTTGATACATAAAATTTCTTCGTTTTTTGTTGTGAAAGATATTATGATGATGGAATTGGTCGAGTCCTATATGGGGAAGAATGGCAAAACAACCTTGAAAGAAATTATTCACGATTTTTCGTATTTTGTTGCGCAAAACACTGGTCATCAACAAGAGTTAATTGAAAATGTCTTGAACGAGTTAATTTCATCCAACACACTTACCCTCACCGATGTGGATGGCACAGCAAAATTTTGTTGGCAATGAGCGAAAAAAAACAATATTCATTAATTCGTTCAACTGGCATCGTCGCTATTTCTACGCTTGCGAGCCGTATTTTCGGTTTTATACGCGATATGCTTACCGCGCAGTTTTTCGGCGCATCGGGCTCATTAGATGGATTTTTCGTCGCATTTCGCATTCCAAATCTTTTTCGACGGCTCACCGCAGAGGGTGCGTTTTCGGTTAGTTTCATCCCAGTATATACCGATTATCTCGTCAATCGCGGCGAAAAGGAAGCGTTAGAACTTGCCCAGAAAGCGCTCACAGCACTGTCCTTTTTTCTTATCATCATTGTAGGACTCGGGGTTGTGTTTTCTCCCTACATTGTCGATGTGATTGCATTTGGGTTTAAACATCCCGATAAAATTTCCCTTACTGTGTCATTAAATCGCATTATGTTTCCGTATCTTTTTTTCGTGAGCATCGTTGCATTTTGTATGGGAATACTCAACTCGCATAATTACTTTTTCGCTCCAGCGTTTTCGCCGGTTCTGTTAAATGTGGGTATAATCATCGGGATTTTATTTTTCCGAAATTTTTTCGAGGAGCCACTATATGGAATGGCATACGGAGTAATCTTTGGCGGCATCCTTCAGCTTTTATTGCAGATTCCCTATCTTGTTAAGTCCGGTTTTCGGTTAAAAATATCATTAGACCTCTCTCACCCTGGAGTAAGAAAAATAGGCGCACTCATGCTCCCGCTGATGCTTGGTACTGCGATCTATCAAATTAACATTTTTATGTCCACTTTTCTTGCTTCGTTTTTACCGGATGGGAGCATCTCGTATCTCTATTACTCCGATAGGCTCACGGAAATCGTTCTTGGCGTATTTATTGTTTCAATCGGCAACGTAATTTTGCCCTCGATGTCAAAACTTTCTGCCACTAACGATTTAAAATCATTGAATGCAATGTTTACAACATCTCTTCGTTCATCGCTATACCTCGCTTTGCCATCATCCGCTGCTCTTATGACAATTGGATATCCAATCGTTTCCGTTCTTTTTATGCGCCAGCGATTCACCCATTTCGATGCAGTGATGACCGAACGCGCACTTTTTTATTCGAGCATAGGGCTTGCGGCAATCGCTGCGCTACGAATTACCACACCGGTGTATTATGCACTAAAAGACACACGCACGCCAGTGCTTACCTCATTTTTATCGTTTGTCATCAATATCGCCTGTGGCTATTTTCTCATGCAAACAGGGTTAAAACATGCTGGGTTAAGCCTAGCAAATTCAATCGCCGTTGCAATTCAAATACTGATTCTTTTTATCTTGCTTTATAGAAAAATCGGATTTATTATTCCAAATAATTTTGTTAATTCGATTATTGGTATTTTAGTATCGTCGTTGATTATGGGCATAATCCTTTGGGTGCTCTCATCGTTACTCAATTGGCATCACCCTTCATTTATTTATCGAGCAAGTTTGCTCGTTATGCTCATGTGCGTAGGAGGGGCAATATATTTTATTTGCACATATTATCTAAAAATTCCTGAAACGCTGTACGTGGTAAATCGTTTTAAAAGTTTGCTTTTTCCGCAAACTAATCGAACGTAAAAAATTTGTTGACGAATATTGTACAAATTTACCTAATTGCGCAACGTTATAGGTTTTGTTGTCGCAAAATTGCAAATAATTAGAAAATGGCTCAGCAGCGAACAAACTATAGTCATAAGGGGAAACCACATGGCAAAAGAAAAAGTATTTTGTGCAAACTGCCTTAATTGTGTCGTAATTCGACAATACGAATCGGAACCAGACAAATACGTGTTGAGAGTAAAATGTTTAAAAAAGAAATGGGTTAAACGCTCAGGAGAAGAAAAATTATATAAATACTTTACCGTTGCGCGTCGGATAATTGATGATTGCGAAGATTACATTGAATGCGGCGAACTTTTCCCATACATCAAAAATCTGCGAAAAGAGCTTCCCATTAAAGATGAAATATACTCCACAAAAGGGTAAGCATGTTTTTTTCAAGATTTATAGCAGGATTTAAAGGTGGCATTCATCCGCCTGAAAATAAATTTTATTCTGAAGGGAAGAAATTTTCTTATTTACCCATCCCCCATGTATGTTATGTTCCTTTACAACAGCACATTGGCAAGCCCGCACGACCAATTGTTGAGGTCGGTCAAGCCGTAGAAGAGGGTCAGCTTATTGGTGAAGCTGATGGATTTATAAGCGCAAATGTTCACTCCCCTGTACCAGGAAAAGTAATAGATATCGTTCATCATCCCACTGTTTTCTCCCCAAAATCACTATGCATCGTTATTGAGACAGAAGGAGCATTTACTTCTTCACAACAATCCAGGGTACCCAGTAGTTGGGAAAGCTTCTCGCGAGATGAATTGATCGCATCCATAAAAGAAGCGGGGATTGTTGGACTTGGAGGAGCCGCATTTCCCACTCATGTAAAACTTTCACCTCCCGCAACAAAACCGATCGATACATTGATCGTGAACGGTGCAGAATGCGAGCCATATTTGACCGTCGATGACATGCTCATGCAAACATTTCCACACGAAATAATCGAAGGCATTCGCATCGCAATGAAAACGTTAGGAGTTGAAAGGGCAATAATTGGCGTTGAAGATAATAAACCAGATGCTATCCGTGCATTACGAAAAGTTTTGCTCGAAACAAATGCACCAACCATTACTCTCGTTTCGCTCAAAACAAAATATCCCCAAGGTGCGGAAAAACAACTCATTAAAGCGCTACTTCGGCGTGAGGTACCTTCCGGCGGTTTGCCAATGGATGTTGGCGTGGTAGTGCAAAATGTGGGAACAATCTATGCGATTCGAGAAGCGGTACTGTACAAAAAACCACTTTACGAACGATTCATCACAATTAGTGGACCTATCGTGAAAAATCCCGGGAATTATAAAGTGCGATTCGGAACTAAAATAAGCGATATTATCGATGAAATAGGAGGCCTTCTCGATGAACCAGTAAAGGTAATCATGGGAGGACCGATGTGTGGAATCGCACTCGATACCTTAGAAATTCCTGTCGTCAAGGGAACATCAGGTGTACTTTTTTTCGGCAAAAACAAAATCGAATCGGAAAATTTTCTTACCTGCATTCGCTGTGGGCGGTGCGTTGCCGCATGTCCTGCTGGCTTGCTTCCGTGCGATATTTCAATACTAGTGGAAAAAAATCTAACTGATGCGTTAGCCATGTATCATTTGTTCGATTGCATTATGTGTGGCTCCTGTTCATTCGTGTGCCCATCCAAAAGGCCAATAAGCCATTTTATTAAACTCGGCCAACAACGGCTAAAGAGCGCATCCACGAGAATGACATGATATAAATTTTAAACAAAATTTGAGAAAGGCAATGGCAGAAGATATCAACACTCAGCATACCGAACGCACACAAAAAACTTCGAAAATGCAGCTTGTGCTTTCTGTCCCACCCCACGTACGCGATTCGCAATCTGTTACATACATCATGTGGTGTGTGGTCATATCTCTTCTCCCCGCAGCGGGTTATTCGTGTTATCTGTATGGGTTGAAGGCTGCGAAACTTCTCATCGCATCGACGATTTCCGCAATTATCGCTGAAGCCGCCTACCAGATGCTCATGAAGAAAAAAATTACCGCCCACGATGGTTCGGCAGCTATTACCGGCTTGCTCCTTGCGATGAACGTCCCACCGCATGCTCCGGTGTGGATGGTATGTATAGGTTCCGCATTTGCCATAATCATCGCGAAACAACTCTTTGGGGGAATTGGATTTAATATTTTTAATCCAGCATTAGCTGCTCGCGCATTTCTTATGGCCTCGTGGCCTGTACACATGACAACTGCGTGGCATCAATTCAATCCAGGCAATATTCTCGCAAAGGACATCGCAAACATCGCGAATCTTCCTCCAACTGCGTTTGACGCCATCACATCTGCTACTCCGCTTGCATGCTTAAAAAGTGCCCCGCAAATAATTGCAGACTATGGCGCGAGCGCTGAAGCCGTTTTACAAACGCTTCTTTCAAATACAATGTTAAAATCGCTTTTTATTGGCAGCGTTGGTGGTTGTTTGGGCGAAACTTCTGCACTTTTTCTCCTTATTGGAGCCACTTTTTTATTTATAAAACGCATTATTAGTTGGCACATTCCAATAACCTATATTTTAACTGTTGCGATTTTTATGGGAATCTACTATGCACTTCGTCCATTACCCGGTGCTGAATCTATAGATCACTTTTTGCCTCGTATGGTTCTTTTTCATATTCTTTCTGGCGGGTTGATTTTAGGAGCATTTTTCATGGCTACCGATATGGTCACCTCACCAGTGACGCATATAGGAATGATCATTTATGCCATCGGTTGTGGTGTGATTGCCAGCATCATCCGCCTTTGGGGCGGATATCCAGAAGGCGTTTCGTATTCAATTCTGTTAATGAATGCGATTGTGCCGCTCATCGACCGATACATAAAACCGAAAGTTTTTGGCACATTGAAAAGAACAACAGGGGAGTGATCAGTGCGATGTTTAAAACCCTTATAAAACCTACACTCATTCTTGGCACGATAGGACTCATTTCATCTCTGACGCTTTCATATATTAACAAATTAACAAAACCAGAAATTGAAAAGCGCCTTCAAAAGAAAAAAGATGAAGCCTATGCAGCGGTATTGCCTCAACAATTAGGCTACATTATCGTAGAAAAAGATAAACGAGTTCTCATTGATGGACAGGAATTCGTTTACACACGTGCTGAAAAAAAAGATGGGGAAAGAAATATTAATGCGTATGCCTTTGAAATTGCTAAACGAGGATATAGTGGACTTATTCGTTCGATTGTCGCTGTTGATGAAAACATGAAAATTCTTGGACTATCCATTATTCAACAAACAGAGACGCCAGGTCTTGGCGCTCGCGTAAAGGAAATGATAAGCAAGGAAACATTTTTTAGCCATTTTTTTGGCAATGCTGCTGAGACAGCCGAACAAAATGCGCAGTCGTGGTTTGAACAACAATTTATAGGTCTCGATTGTACGAAGCAAATCGGTATATTAAAAAAAGGTGAGTTTTCTACAGCCAGCGAAGAATACAAAAAAGAACTTCTCGAAAAAAATTCAGTATCTGCAATTACCGGTGCAACCATTACCACAAAAGCAGTGATCGATAGCATCGCAGAAGGAATTGAAAAGTTGAAAAAAGCGATTGACCAGGAAAAACATTCACAGAATGCAATCCATAAGGAAGGCAAAACTCCATGAAGATTTTCGAGCTTATCAAAAACGGCATTTGGCATAGAAATCCGGTGCTCATCATCGGCATTGGGCTTTGTCCTACATTGGCCGTTACTACATCAGTTTCAAATGCGTTATGGATGACGGTTGCTGCAATGTTTGTGTTGGTGGGTTCAAACATATTAGTCTCGTCGATTAAGCGCATTGTACCACCTCATATCCGCATTCCAATTTTTATCACTATTATCGCATCGTTTGTGATCATCGTTGAACTGTTATTAAAAGCGTATCAACCGGAAGTGGACAAAGCGCTTGGCATATTCATTCCTCTTATTGTGGTAAATTGCATCATCCTCGGTCGCGCAGAAGAGTTTGCATATAAAAACAGCATACTCGATTCGCTTTTTGATGGCATCGGCATGGGTCTCGGTTTGGGATTTGCGCTCACTCTTCTTGCATTTGTCCGAGAAATCTTAGGTGCAAATAAACTATTCGGCTACACGTTCATCCCAGGGATGGAGCCATCGCTTATGATGATTATGGCTCCGGGCGCTTTTTTTACACTTGCATTCATCTTATGGGCAATGAATGCGATTAAATCTAAGCAAAAGAAATAGCGAATATGGAACTGAAAGCATTATTTACGATTATTATTTCAACTGTTTTTATTAATAACTATGTGCTCTCGCAACTCCTTGGCTTGTGCCCATTTTGTGGGGTATCGAAAAAAATAAGCTCCGCGATTGGGATGGGTTTTGCCGTCATTTTTGTGATGACGATGGCTTCGTTTATTACATACTTAGTTTATAAATACCTTTTAATTCCATACGAGATCGTATATCTTCGAACGCTCACATTTATACTCATCATCGCGAGCCTGGTACAATTGGTGGAAATGATAATCGAAAAATTCTCACCACCGCTATATCAAGCATTGGGGATATTTTTACCGCTCATTACAACCAATTGTGCAATACTCGGCGTTACAGTGCTTAACATCGAATCTGGCTTTGTCACCGCAGAATTTGGTTTAGTGAAAACAGTCGTACAAGGCCTTGGCGCGGGAATTGGTTTTCTGCTCGCACTTCTTTTGATGGCAGGCATCCGAGAACGGTTAGAACTTGCGGATGTCCCCGAAAACTTAAAAGGGCTCCCAATTACGTTTGTTGTTGCTGGTTTGCTTGCGCTTGCTTTCTTAGGATTTGCGGGCATGAAAATTTAATTGTTTAATAATATAAAAATTGGTAATAAATTTCCACAATTTCTTTTCCCCATAACATTGTTATGATGAATCCAAAGGTAAGAAATGGTGCAAATGGTATTTTTATGCGAATTCCCTTTTTGCTAATTATCCCATAGAAAATTCCACAAACAGCTCCCGATATGAGAGCAATTTCAAGGAGAACAATTGATGATTTAAGACCAGCGGTAAGACCAAGGAGCGCTGCAAATCGAACATCACCTCCTCCAAAACTACCGGGAAAAATCAGCAATATTACGATGAAAAAAATTCCCAAAACCAAAAAACCCCCAATTGCATTTATTGGAGAATTTGTCGTAAAATTATGGTACACCAGCGGCAACGACGTGAAAAGAAGTGTCCAAAGCAATATTGATGGAATTTTCATCGTTTTTGCATCGACGACAGCAATCGCAATGGAAATCGAAGCGACAAAAAAATAATTAAATGCAATCAACGAAATCCCGTATCGAGATTCAATGAGAACCGCTAACGAACCATATAAAATTTCCATTAACGGATAAGCGGGGGATATTGAAATACCGCAATTGGCGCATCTGCGTCTGCTGAGTACGTACCCAAATATGGGAATTAAATGAAGAGCGGATATAGGACTTGAACAAAAAGGACAACGGGAGCGATTGAAAAGAACAGCAATTGTAAAATTTTCTGACGAAAGGCGGAGCGCAAGCGCATAAAAAAAACTTCCCCATACCGCGCCAAGAAAAAATAGCGAACCATACAAGAAAAAAATATTCATTTTTCAAGAACCAATGAGCAGCAAATTCCGTCTGAATTTTTTTCTGCGAGCGTAGAATCACATGTAATGCTTTTAATAACAACGTTCCCCTCAGCAATCCCGCAATCAGTTAAAAATTTTTTCACTGTGTAAAAGCGCATTCCCCATGTATAATTGTATTCAGCCTTTTGTGAAGTTGCCGTAACTCCCGATAGGTGAACTTTTGCGCGAGTAAACAAAAGCGCATTTTGAACAAATTTTTCAAGTTTCTTCACCGCATCGATGTGGAGAATGTATTCGTTATCGGTAAAGGGGATCCGAACATCTCGAATAACTTTTTCAATGGTAGCTTTTGTATTATCAGTAAAAGAAAACTCAATTAGTGGAGCACCTTTTTTTTGATTTGCAAACGAAAGAAGAATTTCATTATTGCGCATCATTGCAGGCAAAACGGTAGTGCTCGAAATGTCGAAAAGCGATTTTGTAATCTCGACATGTGTATCGAAGGTAATATTTTTGCTTCGTATCACTCCAAAGAATTCAAGATTCTCTTTTAATCCCGCAATGAGAAATGAACTCGCAATTTTTTCAGCATTTTGTTGCAAAATCCCAAGTGCACGGGCAAATTCGGCAAGTGCCTTTCCCCGATTTTTATGTATTTCATCAATCCCCTTTAACCATCCACTTAGAAATTTTATAAATATTTCTTTTTTTCGCAATAGGATATCTTCCCTCGTGACAAATATTTCTGGAAACAGGACAGGACAAAAATAAGAAGAAATTGCAATATGTCCTGCACCGTCTGCAGTTGCGCGCGAAATGCCGATGACATCAATAGTACCTTTTTGTAACAAAGCGACAGCATCGCAGTCGCTTTGCGTATAATACCATTTTATTGAATTTTTTTGTATTCCATTTCCTTTCAAAAGGTAAAGGAGAAAAGAATGCGAATCGCCCTGCGGGACACATGCTATTTTTATATTTTTAATTTCTTTATCAAACAAGAGTGTATTTTTTGAACGGATCTGCACTGAACCATTTGAAAAGCCATACACCATGATCGCAACTGGATTTATGAAATAAAATTTTTCATATAATGAAACAAAAAAAGCAAATTTTGACCAAATCAGATCGACTTCCCCTCTCTGCAATGATGTATAACATGTAAAAGGATCCTCCTCAATTACAAAGCGGATATTTATTTTCTCTTCTTTTTGGTAAATGCTTTCGGAATTTGTCACCAATCCGCCGTTTGCCACAATACCTGGAATTATTCCTGCATTCGGATATATTGCAATCGTAAGCAAATTTGGCACCTGTGAATTAACGAGATGTGAATCGTCAAGTTGTACAATTGATCGCGGAGTTTCTAAGGATGTAAAAGGGATTTGCTGAAGCGTGCTAATGAAGTACACCATGAAACACGTAATGAGCATCACAATTATCTTTCCAAAACTGCGGAAGGTAATCATGTTAAAACACGATATAATAGTTTATCCCAAAAAGGACAAAATCGCCCATTACGTTAATTGATTTTTTCGGCGTTTTTAGTTCAGCATCATCTGCGCCAATTCCATCGTTTTCAATTTGGTGAGAATTTCCCTGTTGATGAATCCATTCAACGCTTACGGTAAACTTGTCATGAACAGGTATTTCCGCACCAATCATAAGATGATATCCGACAAATGCTCCAGTGTAACTATCTCGTTTGTTAGAAGAAAGCGAACGATCAATTGACGCAAAACTAAAATCAGGGGATGTTTGAACAGGATTGCTTTGCGTAATTGTGATACTCGTATGGTGAAGGGAAGGACCACAACCTATAAAGAAATATGAACGCGATCCCATGGGGACTAAAAGCCCGATTGTCGTAGGAACAGATGCCTGAAACACATCCATTTTGATTTTATTCCTCGTTCCCCCTGCTGGAGTTATGCTGCCATCCATTGACTGAAACGGTGCTGTATAATGATATCCTATTCTGAAAAAAAAGAAATTGAATTGATAGCGAACATTCAAACCAAATACAGGCGCATGTGGGACAGTAATTTGATCAGTTTCGGTACCGGCATTATTTGCCGAATAATATTCCATTGCTAAATTGTAACGGGAAGCTAATTCTTCCATTGCATTTAAATCGTACGTTGCTCCTGCATTAAGCCCCACCGCAACTTCGCCAATCGCAAATCCATATGTATGCCATATGAAGCAAAGTGCAAATAGCGTTGAAAATGTTATTAAAATTTTAAAAAATATATTTTTTTTCATTCGCATTATTGTTAAATACCCTCGTTTAAATTTATATCGACAAAAAATAATACATTACGCCAATGCTATACCGATATCCGCTAAAATTGAGCCGCGCATAGTCAACATCACCATCTTCATCGTATTCATCGGTAAATAATTTTGAACTCCCGCGATAATAACTCAAGGACGATGTTACTGCAAGTTTATCCGTGATGAAATATTCTGCTTCTAACAAAATTGTTAATGGGAAAGCCTTACCGCTGAACTTCCCTTTATATGTGGTAACACCATTTTCTGTAAAAGAATTCGTGTACCATCCATACGCAAATGCTGTGCCACAATTAAAAGAGACTTTTATGTCTTTCCAAAATGGGATTACGATTCCAAATACAAATGGAATGTCTATTGTTCGAAATGAATACCGAAATTCTAACAGATCAGGGGTACTCCCATACAGCGTAGTTCCCTCCCCACCCAATATACCACTTGCATAATTAAACGCAATGCGAAACTGATAATTTTCAAAAATAAGGATTTTTCCCGATATTCCTCCCACAAGGCCAAGAAGACGATCACCATTTTTTGTTTCATACCCTTCTTGCGTGCGGTTTAATCCATCGATACCGCTCTGCGAGTTATAAAAATAATATTGGCGCATCGATTGCAAATCGCATCCCAACGAAGGAGCAATGCCAAGATAACCACCAATTGCGTAATTGAGCGGTACACTGAATAGTTTTTTCGGCATAAAAAATAAAAAAAAGGATATTAATCCAAAAAAGAATACTCCAAACTTATTCGTTTTAACCTGCTCTTTTCTTTTACATAATGGAAAGATCATGTGATGATCCTTTTACAATTTATGATCAACGATTTAAATAATATAGTACATCGCACCAAGAAAAATTCTATGGCCCGAAAAATCGATGTGATGATCATTATAGGTATTCCCTTCGGTATTAATTACAGCTTCTGAACGAGAATCGTGATATTGCCATTCCATGTAAAGACGGGCAAAGGGAATAATGCGGAATTCAATGCCTGTCACAAAACTCCATCCCCTTGCAAACGCTAACGTTTCTGATGAAGATTCCGATGTGATCAATTTATACTTCACATCACCAATATAATAGACCACTCCTGTTCCCATGTAAAATTCGCCTACCTCCCGTAAAGGGAAACGGAACCCTACAAAGCCAGGAACATCAACATAACGCAAAGAATACGATTCGATTTGTGATGTCGAATCTTCTATTTGCGATTTATTAAGAACAAACGCGACATCGCATCCAGTGCGCACAAAAATAAAATGCATGTTTATTTTAAACGAAAAACCAACTAACGCACTGTTTTGTGGTTCATATTCTATTGTTCGATACTGATTCGATAAATTACCTGTATCGTTTTGTAATCCACCATGCAGGCCAATACCAATAAATTCCTGTGCAAAAAGCAATACTTCAGGAAAAGCAAATACTAAAACTACCATAACCAGTAAAGTTCGCTTCCACATTCACTCTGTCCTTTTTGATCGATAATGTATTCAATTATTCCCGATGCAATAACTATATATAATATGATGGATGTACGTCAAGAAGAATATCATGTGCAAAAATACGAGCTGATGTGTGTTACTTTTTAAATTTTTCCTCATCATTATTACAAATCCTAATAATTTTTTTGTAGAAAAAAATTTACATTCATATATATTGATATTGAAATGAGCATTGATATGTTTGATGATTACCCTAAAAAAATAATTTTAAAAGACAACACCGAATGCATTTTTACAATTGCTGATGGAACCACCATCTCTGATGTATTGGATCTTTTTCCTCGCATAAATAAAGATGATTTGTGGGTACTGCCACGTGATTATACACGCCGAGAAGCAATGGATTTCTTCATTCGATCTTTTAATCCCGAAGAAAATGTGCACATTTTAGCAAAAGTAAACAATCTACTGGTTGGGTTAGGTTCGTTGTATTATACCCGCTTTGGTGCTCGCAAACACATTGGAAAGGTTGAAGTTCTCATCGATGAAACGTATAAAAAAAAGCGGCTTGGAACATGGCTAATACTCGAACTGGTTTCCATTGCGCAAATGTTGAAATTAGAACTTCTCGAAATACATCTCGTTGCGGGAAAAGACGATGCGGCAATCACTGCTGCCAAGCGGATTAATTTTATACCTCAAGCAACATTAAAAAATTACCTGCAAGACCGAAATGGACGCTGGATGGATTTGATAATACTCTTAAAAGAAATCCACGAATCGTGGAGCGATTATTAAATATTAGCGTCGACTATCAATTTGATCAATAATATACCTTTTTAAAGCTTCCAGTGCTAATAAATACGAATTTACGCCAAAGCCACATATCTGACCAATACAAACGGGTGCGATCATTGAACGATGGCGAAATTCCTCACGCGCGTGGATATTTGACAAATGCACTTCAATCGTTGGGATTCCGGTTGATGCAATTGCATCGCGAATTGCAATGGACGTGTGGGTGTAGGCGGCTGGATTTATTATAATGCCAGAAACGTCGCAATTTTGCTGAATGAGATCGATGAGCCCACCTTCCGAATTCGATTGAAAAATCCGCAAAGCAATATTCATGTCTTGAGCTTTTTTCTCAAGAAGCATATTTAACTCATCAAGCGAACTTTTTCCATAAATTTCTGGTTCGCGTTTTCCTAATAAATTCAAATTTGGTCCATGAAGTACTAAAATTGAAAATTCATATGCCATGGAAAACCTCCAGAAGCCAAATATTGGAAAACGACCCAACTTCGCTTTTTTATCGCAAAACCCACACTTACGCGCGCTAATGTTTATGCTGTCACATTGTATTTTATATACTCATCCTGCATTTGCTGCAACAAGAAAATCACTTCATTTCGTTCTTTCGCATGAAGTAATTGGTTGCGGAACAAGGCTGCCCCTCGAAACCCGTGGATGTATTTTACAAGATGCTTCCGCATCAATATTATTCCATATTCGCCATACATTGAAATCATTAAATCGATATGATGAATAATTTGTTTAATTCTCTCTTCGAATGTTGGCAATTTACCCGAAAAAATCCACGGATTTCCGATCGCACCGCGACCAATCATAACAGCAGCGCAGTTTGATTCCTTTAATCGAGCGATCGCCTCAGCGTAACTGGCAATGTCGCCATTGCCAATTATTGGCACCTTTGAAAACGATGCAATTTGTGAAATCGCGTTCCAGTCCGATTTACCAGAAAACATCTGGCTTCGGGTACGGCCATGTACGGTAATGAAATCAACTCCTGAATCTTCAAGCGCATGAATTACCTCTCGATAGTTGAGATTTGTAAAATCCCATCCAAGTCGTATTTTAGCAGAAACCGGAACATGAACAGCTCTTACAACTTTTTTCGCAATTTTGCCCAAAAGCGTTACATCTTTCAAAAGGGCAGCACCCATTCCAACATTACAAACTTTAGGTGCACAGCATCCCATATTAATATCGATAAAGTCGGGTAAAAACGTTTCAACAATCTGCGCTGCAGTTTCCATTACGTTAACGTCATTTCCAAAAATTTGAATGCCAATGGGACGTTCGCTTTCTGTAAAAATTAAAAGTTTCTTTGTTTTCGCATTACCTCGAACAATCCCTTCAGCACTAATTAGTTCAGTCACCGTAAATCCCGCTCCATGCGTACGCGCAATTCTGCGAAAGGGAGAATCTGTATATCCCGCCATTGGCGCAAGAACAAGGGGTGACGCAATGCGAAGTCTTCCCAACGAAATGCGCTTTTCTTCGAAATTTTCCATAAAGGCAATTTCAATTTTGAAATGTTCGATTTATACTCCTGTCATGACGCTACCACTTTTTTAGCTTCCAAAAAAACATAAAAATAAGCACTGAAGCAAGTGCAAGGGACATTATGAACCAAAATGCATGGGGATGATGTTGCATGGGAATTGCAACGTTCATCGAAAATGCGCTGACCACTAACGTAGGGACCATAATGCCAATGGTGATGAGGTTTAATGTTTTCATTAAAATGTTTAAGTTATTGCTCACGATTGAGACTCGCGCATCCATTAAATTGGCTAATATGTTCGAATAAATTTCAGCTTGTTTTAAGCACTGTGAATTTTCAATGATGATGTCATCTAAAAGTTCTATTTCTTCCTTTTGCAATCCCAACCTCATGCTATTGTTCTTTATTCGCTCGATGACCACTGCATTTGCATTAATTGCATTGAGATAGTATACAAGACTTTTTTCAAGCGTAAAGAGGTTAATGAGATATTTATTCCGCATCGAAGTATTAATTTTCTGCTCGAGGGAATCGGATATCATATTAATAACTTTTAGGTGATCGATGTAATGATAAATAATTCTCAAAATTATTTTTAACACCAGATCTCCCATCGAGTTCACTTTTGAAAAAATTTTCCCATCAAATAATTGAATATCTTCCATAAGGAGAATAATTAGCTTTTCGCGAAACCAAAAAATCCCAATTGACGAAACTTTAAAAAGAAATTCATCGGCCGCCGAATAATTCTGGGGCCGTTTGAGAATGATCGCGGCATGGTCGCTTTCGAATTCTATGCGCGATAGCTCATCGGGATCAAGTGCTGATTGAAGCGTATGAGAGTTAATATTACAATCGCCAACTAAAATATCCCTTTCCTCAATAGTTGGATTTACATACACAAGCACCGGTGCCGATTCTTCATTTGAAGGAATAATTGTTCCTTTTTCGATTTTATATGACCGAACCATTGGAGTTACCATTCCATTAATTTTAAAATTGTTTTCTTCAACATCTTCGCAGCCTCTGGATGATACATAATTAAAATATCAGCCCCCGCATATAAAAGAGCTGTGGCAGTTGAAAGCTCCCAAAGTATCGCACGCTTTTTTAACTCTCCCCACGATGGAAATTCGCGTTCCGTAGCTTTGAGCTCCTTCACGCGCGCGCATTCCTGCCCCGGCGAAACGATCATTGGGGAAAGAAGCATCTGATCGCCGCCAAGACCTGTCAACCGAATGCGTTCCATCACCGAATACGTATATTCAATGCCATATCCAAGCGCCCCCGTAAGCGGATCTATTACGATGCGATTATGTGGGACATTCATTCCTGTGAGCAAAATGTTGAGCTGTTTTGCCAGATTTACGTCAATCGGACTTTGCGCAACGACTGTGTGACCGTATGCAAGAGCTGCACCTCCAATTGCGCGATAATTATCCTGCTCTGCCCAATTCAACAGGAGATTTTCTCCCGCACATCCTGCTGCAATTTCTTTCATCACTGCATTCATTTTTTCGTAATGGTTATGCCCTGTAACGATAAGAGGAACATCGACAGCGTCAAGCAATGATTTTACCAGTTTTAATGAATCTTCTGGGGTTACATCCCCTCTCTCAGGATGGGTTGAATCTAATCGAATGCTAATCAAATCGGCACCAAATTTTTCAATGCAAACTCGAGCCATGCCAACCGGATCGTACAATATTTCCCCCCACGCGTCTTTTAATACCTGAGGATATTTTTCCCCTACTCGATCGAATACTTCAATTGCAACAAGTGGCCTGTTGGGCATGGTTCCTTCCCAATGATGGAACGGCATAACGGATGAGCCACCAATCTCGTATGAGATTGCGCGCGTTCCCCCTTCTTTTTTTGTTGCGCCAATCTTAATCCGATGCACTTCGGCGGTAAACTTTTCTTTTGGGAGAGAAAATGAAGTAATTGAAGCAAATCGCGTTGATGGTTTTATCGATGGCGATGCTGGTATAATTTTTTCTTGATCGCCATCATCAATTGAACCTTCACGGTGTTTTGAAAGAGATGTTTTGCCAAAAAATTTTTCTTCCAAAACTTCAATGATCTCAGAAACAATTTCGCGCGCAATTTGCATTTTTATTTCATTGCGAAGTTCTTCGCGCAATTCATTTTTTAACGCTTCAACGTCAACAGATCGTTCGCGTGTTGGCGATATAAGGTGGGATTTTTCAGTATCGGGAGTATGTAGTTGGGTTTGATGCGAATATTCGCTCTGCACTTGTTGTGCACCGCTTTGATTCGCGTCTCCTTCTTGCTCGATTTCCGCGTAAAACGACATATCTTTCATCAAAATGGCGGGATGTGCCTTTTGTTCTAAGAATTTTCGTATTTCAAGAGGATTGGTCGATACTGTTTCATCGGCAATCTTATCGAACAAATCGTTGAAACCAATAGATGAAAATAACTTTTTCAAATCATCGCCAAGAGAACGCTTTAAATCAGTTGTCATCCACACAAGGCGCTTATGACCACCTTCTGCTGCAATGAACTTTTTCGAGGTAAGATATGATTTCCCGCATCCCATAAATCCAGGGGTTTGCATACCACCGCCCACATTGCCAGCAAGCGTGGAAAATGTCATCCCTACCGGTGTATCGCCTGTGTATTCGCGATTAACAGCCATCACACCATTGCATTCTGGAACATACGCCAAGATCACTTCGAAACACCCACAACTGGTCATGGGATTATGCATAATCGAATATAGACTGAAGCTTTTTATTTTTTTATGCGAGTTGGAATACACGTATTCATCGACCCCACGAAAAACGCCCCGTACGGGGTCAACAATCTCACCTTTCATTACCGGTTGATTTGGGCCAGTTTCATCGATCTCGTGTGCAGCCTTGCCATCGAGCCAGTTGTAAGCTCCACAAAGGCCAAGGCGTTCGGGCGTGATGATGCACACATGATTTGGAGCAAAACTTTGACACAAAAGGCACGAATAAAATGTATCTACCGATTCATCGGTCATTGAGGCGAGGCGCTGATTTCTTTCCCGATAAACGCGTCGAGCGATTTCCACACGCCGTTCGACTTCTTTCGCATCGGTAATGAGCGTTACTTTTACTTTATCGACGATTGACGGATA
>JAOAAF010000018.1 GCA_026419015.1 Spirochaetota bacterium | reverse complement strand
AGATGTGTATAAGAGACAGTGAATAATGTCACCATAATGGCGAAGGCGAAGCCCCTTCGCAAAACCGCTTTTTGAAATTCGGGTCCATACAATATCGCGCTGTCCCATGTGCCAAATTCCTTCTGCCCCATTTACCAAATGGTGAATTTGTCGTTCCAAAATAGCTTCAAAATCGGGCTGCATCTTCCTTCCCGCTACTTCTACCCATATACCGAGCGGCAATGCACTGCCTGGTGTGACTTCATCGATGTCTTCCCCTATTATTTCAATTACCCCATCATCTATTTCATCCATCCCTACCATGGTTACAAATTCGAACGCTGTTGTAATGTTCCCACCGAACTCAACGTGCATATCTTGTTTTCGAATTCGCTCACCTTCAAATGCTGGCCCATAAGGAACTGGAATGGGAACTTTATTGATTTTCACCTTACAACCACGGACTTCTAAGGCGCGCTCGACAATTTTGTTATGCGGTACTGAAGATACAACATGTTCATACGTGCATATCCCTGTTGGTAAAATTTGCGGAATATTCGTATCGGCAATTATTGGAAACCCATAATTTAGCGCACCGGCTGCAATTGCATACTTTTCTGCATCGACCGCTCCAAAGGCGAGCACAAATGCCATAATGCGATTTTTATTATACCGTAAATTCGCAGAAGCATCACCCGGTTTTATGCCACCAAACGAGAGCGCAGCGCGATTTGCAAACCCGAGCGCATACACTAACGCGGAAACATCTTTTCCAAATGGGACAAGGCGGGTTTCCCACCCCAGTTGCACCCCTTCTTCAGCAAGCTGTTCGGCGAATTGTTTGCCATACGTTGCGCCAGCCATAAACACATAAAGATTTTTTTCTTGAAGTTCGCGCGCAATTTTCACTGCTATTTCGTTTGTTGGCGCAGCTCCAGTAATTGCTGCAAATCCTGGAGCAGTACCATCGACAAATTCAACCCCGCGTTCGCGCATAATGATGTCGTTTGCTGCACCGAGCCATATCCCATCAACGGGGTGAGGGCCAATAAGGTATTTACATGCTTCAATAATTTCGCACGCAAAAAGAGCCGCAACTCCTGCATCGAGAGCATTCCCCAAATAAGGAAGCCACACGTCTTCCGAGGGCCGTTGGGGAAGAAGCTCTTTTGCTTTCCTTAACACTTCACGACAATCGGCAAGCGTTTCGACTTTTTCTCCCGTAAAGGAATAAATAATGGGAAGATAATATGCGGTATCGGGAAATGTCACTTTCGCATTCAACCCTTTTAACGCAATCGTATCGTTCAATTTCTTTTCGGCACGGGCAACCCACGCGACAGCTCCATCGATTGCCTCAGTACAAATGATTTTAGACACTCAGTTGCCTCCTATCCTTCATATCGAAAAGCTTTCGTTCGATTCGTTGGTTGATCCCGAGAAAATCCCGTTTTCTCTCCACAATTTCCATAATTATCTCTGCAGCATCGTACGGATTATCTGAAACGTGGAATGATGATCCAAAAATATCTTTCGCTTTTTCACTCAAAAAATGCATCACATTTGATGAACCAGAAATATAAAACGGATGACCAAGAACAACATCGATACCCGATGCGACGAAATACATCCCAATTGCAATTGCTTTCTCGCTCATCCATTCAGGCGCCACACCAACTACTGGTAATGTCGAAAGGTCATCGCCCAGCCCACCTTCGAACACAATTTCGGTTGCTGCTTCGAGAATGCGCGAATTATCCACACAGCTTCCCATATGCAAAACTGAAGGCATCCCAACCGCTTCGCATACTTCGCGAAGCCCTTGCCCCGCAATCGTAAACGCCATTTCGGGAGTAAGATACCCCGCTTTCGCAGAGGCAATTGCTGCACAACCGGTTTTTACCACTAGCGCATTTCGTTTTAATAATTCTTTCGTGAGGACAGTGATATAC
>JAOAAF010000185.1 GCA_026419015.1 Spirochaetota bacterium | reverse complement strand
CTCCTGATATTAACATTCTCACAGTAGAAGATCCGATTGAATATCAAATTCCTGGCATTGGTCAAATGCAGGTAAAACCTAAAATTGATCTTACCTTCGCGAATGGACTTCGATCAATTCTTCGCCAGGACCCGGATGTTATCATGATCGGTGAAATTCGAGATTTAGAAACCGCAGAAATCGCAGTACAGGCTGCGCTTACCGGTCATCGCGTTTTCTCTACGCTTCATACCAACGATGCAGCGAGCGGTATTACGCGGCTTATCGATATGGGCGTCGAACCATTTCTCATTGCCTCTTCGGTCAATGCAATTTTAGCACAGCGTCTCGTGCGCACCATTTGCCCCCATTGCAAAGAATCATATAAGCCGACGCTGAAATTTCTCTCTGAAATTGGACTCCACGGCAAAGATTTAAAAGGTGGGAAATTATACCGTGGTCGCGGATGCGAAAAATGCCTCAATACGGGGTACATGGGGCGTATTGGCATCTATGAACTCCTTGAAGTCGATTCTGAAATACGTAAACTGATATTAGCCCATGCCGATTCAAATGAAATAAAAGATTATGCAATCAAAAAAGGGATGGTAACGTTGCTTCAAGATGGCTTACAAAAAGCGGCAGCGGGCATCACAACCGTAGAAGAAGTATTAAGGGTGGCTTGACGATGATTTTTGAGTACCAGGCACTTAATCGCAAAGGGGAAACGGTAACTGACATTATCGATGCAACATCCGAAATTGCTGCAAAACAAAAACTCCGCACACAAGGGTTATATGTCGTAAAACTTACTCGCCACGATGAAATAGCAAAACCAACAACCACGAAGGGCTTTTTTGCAAAATTGTATTCCGATGCGGCTGAATACATTAGTTTGAAATTTAGTGCAAAATTAGTAGGGATTTTTTCTCGTCAACTTGCAACGTTGCTGCACGCAGGAATGCCCCTTTTAACTGCTTTGACGGACATCATCGAACAAATTGATAATAAAAATTTCAAAAAAGCCATAGTCGATGTAAAGGAGAAATTAGAAGAAGGCTCTTCCCTTTCAAATGCGCTTCTCTTACACCGAAATATTTTTTCCGATATGTACATCAGCATGGTACGAGTTGGTGAAAATCTCGGTTCATTAGATCAGGTCATCGATCGACTCGCCGCAATGGAGGAAAAGAAGAATATTTTAAAAAGCAAAATTCAAGCTGCCCTGTGGTATCCAATTTTTATGATCATTTTTGCTTTTTGCGTAGTTGCATTTCTCATGATTAAAATTGTGCCTTCGCTTTCGCGCATGTTTGCTGATATGGGGAGAGAATTGCCAATTCCCACTCAAATTGTGATGGGCATAAGTTCATTCCTTTCAAATTTTTGGTACTTTCTCCTCATTGGGGGAGCAGCAGTGTTGTACTACTTAAAAGAATATGTAAAGACACCAGAAGGAAGAGAGAAATTCGACTCGTTAAAATTGCGCGCACCACTTTTTCGCAATTTATATAAAAAGCTAATCGTATTGCGATTCACGCAAAATCTCGGCATATTGCTTAACAATCGGGTAGATATATTAAAATCATTTGAAATTGTGAAGAAAATCGTAAATAATATTCACATCGAACGAAAAATAGAAGAAGCAGCGAAACGAATCAAAGAAGGTAGTTCGGTTGCGAACGCATTGAGCAAAGCGGATTTTCTCCCCAAAATGGTTCTTGGGATGATTGCCGCAGGCGAATCAAGCGACAGGCTCGACGATATGCTCTTGAATATCGGGAATGTCTATGAAACCGAATTGGATCTCACTATTTCAAGCCTTACCAGCATGATCGAACCAATTATCATTGTAATTATGGGGATTACAATTGGCACGATTGTGGTATCAGTGCTTCTTCCAATATTTGAGATGAATCTGTTGGTGCAATGATTTATATCGCGCTATAACGAGCGAACTCGCGAAAGCCATCCTGGCCTTCTCGATC
>JAOAAF010000184.1 GCA_026419015.1 Spirochaetota bacterium | reverse complement strand
AGTTTGTAACGATGCCGCATCGGAACCTGCACCGGGTTCTGTGAGCCCCATGCATCCAATCCATTCGCCCGATGCGAGTTTAGGAACGTACTTTCGCCGCTGCGCTTCATTGGCATGCTTATAAAGAGTATCAGTGCACAGATAGGTATGTGCCCCAAGGGCTAAAAGATGTCCGCTATCCACTCCCGCATGACCCAATGCCTCGCCAGCCAAACAACAGGTCACCACATCGGCACCAGATCCGCCATACTCTTCGGGAAAAGGAAGTCCCAAAAGCCCCATTGCAGCAAGCTTGCGCCATATTTCAAAACTGAATTCTGCCTTTAAATCTGCCTCTTCGCATAGCGGTACTATCTCATTTTTCGCATACTTATATACGGATTCGCGAAACATGAGTTGCTCTTCGGTAAAACTGAATTCCATAATTGCCTCCTTACTCAATCCCAATATTTCGCTGGTTCATTTACTATGGAAACATCCTAACGTTTGATTTGCACCTCCAGCGAGTACGCCATTTTCCTCACATCGCCTGTGAATTTCGCGAAATGATTTGCGAAACTGGATGCGCCTTCCCATTAACTATGCGATACCGTCTAATCTCCCTTTTCGAGCATCGAGATGATATTCTCTTTAATTCGTTTCGTATATTCGGCGTAATCGAACGCTTCATTGTCGATTACATACTGAATAATGGTACCCTGAATGAGCGAAATGAGCAAGGTTGCAACATAATCAACATCCATGTGCTTAAATACTCCTTTTTCCATCCCCTCGCGCAGGATCGCAGCACATTCCTCGCGATAGCTGCGAAAAAGCTTCACATTTGCATTCCGAATGCGAGGATTGTGGTTTATTTGTGTCCAAAAATCGATAAGCACATAAAAATAGTCTTTTTCCTTCTGCACCAAATCAAACGCCTGATCGCAAAACGCTAAAAGCTTGTCGCGCGGATTATCGAGTTCGGAAAGCGCTTTGTTCAGATAATACTTTAAATTCGCGTTCATTTCGCGCAAAAGGTTAAGCAAAAGATCTTGCTTGTCTTTGAAATAATAATGCACAAGTCCCGCCGAAAGCCCTGCTTCCTTGGCAATATCGCGAATGGTAAAATTATAATATCCTTTTCTGCCCACAACGCGATAGGTGGCTTTGGTAAGCTGGCTTCGCCGAATTTGAGTTATTTCATTGCTCTTATTTTCTCGCTTCGCTTCAATCGATCGTACCACAGTTGTCTCCTTTACTTTAATGAATAATTCTCATGCTACATTCGGGTATCACCAAATCGTTTGCTTTTATCTCGTCAATCGCAATCCACCTGTTCCACTTTCGCGATGTCCTCACATCTCGTTGATACTGAACCTCTTCTTGGGGAGTGGAGCCGCCCACAAACAGCACGCCGCTTGTGCATTCGCTGCACGCATGTGGATTGAGCAACAATAGCGACACATCATCGTACTCGGCATGAGCCGAATTGCACCGCTTTTCCATTTCCATTCGAAGCTGAAAAGGCGCATCGGCAATACCGTCAATGAAACAGTGCAAAATAAACTCATCCGCGTTTTTCCCGCACCTCTTCGCAATATCCGCAACGCCATCAGAATAGAGCGCTACCCGATGGTGTTGATGCACAGCCAATTTTGCAATGTGCGCAAGCGTTTTGCTTCTTCCCGCAAAATTCATATCGACTTTGCTTATGTAATCCACCACTCCACTTTGAATGTTGACCAATGCAATGTTGCTATCTCCCCCATTGAGCACAACCATCGCCTCGCAATTTTCCCTGCAATCAAATGCCACACAGCTGAACGTCGCTTTATGGCGATAATCCTGTGCGGCATAAATTCGATTTGCAACCTCATGCCATTCGGCGATGTCATCTGGTATCCCTTCTGCGCATAGCAACGCGTACAATCGCTCCAAAAGAACGCGAGAAGAATGCGAATAACGCTCTGTACTATCGGAAAGCGCAAATACCATATGATCAAAATCCATCATCACGCAATCGCCATTTCCATAGCCATTGCGAATCTTCTCGCTTCCCGTAATAAGCACCGTAGCCGCACAGTTCTCCCACACCGCCATACGACTGTCTCTTATACACATCT
>JAOAAF010000183.1 GCA_026419015.1 Spirochaetota bacterium | reverse complement strand
TGTATAAGAGACAGATTGCACACAGGCCCAAAGAAGCACTCGCGACATACATCACTACGACGGATTGCTTATGGCTTAACCCCATATCGATTAATTGCTTCGTAATTCAGTTTCACATCGAGCACAGGACTTTTACGAAGCGCCGTCAGCGGGTCAAGTTCCACTGATTCTACTCCTTGAATTTTTTCCAAAAGTAAAAGTCCTCGCTCAACTAATTCATAGAGAACGAATAGATCAGGTCCAAAAATGCGCATGGTAATATCGGCACGGCTACCTTCTAATATTTCATTAAATCTCATTTCAATCGGCTGAGTCATTGAAATTTCCTGCCCGGGAATTTCTTTTTCGATTGCCTTTGCAATATCGGCTAACAATTCATCCTTTGTTCGTATTTTTCCGTTAATTCTTTCCCATTTGTTGTGATCCTTTTCCAAAATCACAAACGTATCAGAAAAATTTACCCCCATGGGGTCGGTAGCAGACTCTGGCGTTCCCATTCTTGAAAATACATGTCGCACCTCCTTAAATTTAGAAATGACATTGTCGGATCTCATCTGCATTTCAAGGGATTTGTCGATACCAATTCTCGTATCGCGCACAAGTCCTATCACGGAATCGCCCTCATCGAGTTTTGGAATGAAGTCAGAACCTAAGTGAATATAGATAGCAATGGCCCCAAATGCGAGCAATAACGTGGGAGCAATCGTCACAAAACGATGTTCCAAAGAAAATTGCAAAACCGGTTTATACAACTTTTCAAAACGCTGAAATAAATTTTTATCCTTTTTATGAAATGAGCTTTTCAATACAAAGGCAGTGGAAAGCGGCATTAAAAAAAGTGCAATAAGGAGACTTGCGCCAAGTGCAAAAAGCACAGTAGTAGCCATAGGTTTAAACATTTTTCCCTCTATTCCAGAAAGGCTAAGAATTGGAATGTACACAATCATAATGATTACTATCCCGTAAAAAACAGGTCGCGCAACTTCTAATGCAGCATCGCGAATAAGAGAAATTTTTTCATTTTTCGAAAATTCTCTGCCCTTCTCTTCGTTTCGCCGAATAATGTTTTCAATCATTACCACAGAACCATCAACGATGAGCCCAAAGTCAAGGGCTCCAAGGCTCATGAGGCTTGCGGATATTCCAAAAGCAACCATGCCTGAAAATGCAAAGAGCATGGAAAGAGGAATAGCCAGAGCGGTGAGAAATGCCGCACGAATATTCCCCAACACGAGGAAAAGCACCGCAATTACCAACACTCCCCCTTCCATTAGGTTTTTTGTCACGGTACCAATTGTGGCATTTACCAAAAAACTTCTTGTATAAAGCGTTTTTATTTCTACATCATCAGGAATACGAAGATCTTGAACTGCCTTTTCGATTTCCATCGCAACCTTTCTACTATTTGCTCCAATCCGCATGAGCACGGTTCCAAGGACAGCTTCTTTTCCATCGTACGTTGCAGCACCAAGGCGCTGCGCATGTCCCTCAATAACCTGGGCAACATCTTTGATTCTAATAGGTACCCCAAACACATTGAGCTTCACAGGAATATTTTTTATTTCGAAAAGCGAATTAATCCTTCCTAACGTTCGGACAATAATCTGCTGACCATTTTGCTGAATATAACCGCCACCAATATTTTCACCTAATCCTTCAAGCGCTGCGATAAGTTCATTGCAAGTAATACCGAATTGTTCCATCTTTCGGGGATTAACGTTTATATGTATTTCTTTTTTATACCCACCATTGGATTCTACCTCTGCGACACCCGAAACTGACTTTAAAGCTGGCTTTACAATAAAATCTTGAACAATTCGCAAATACAAAAGTCGTTCTTTTTCATTTTTTTTTGAAAGTTCACTCCCTTCTTTGGGCAAAAGCGCATACATAAACACTTCACCAAGACCAGTAGAAACAGGTCCAAGTTCGGGTGAGATACCATTGGGGAGTCGTTCTTTTACTGCTTGAAGGCGTTCAAACACAAGTTGGCGTGCAAAATAAATATCGGTATTATCATCGAATACAACGATTACCTGGGAAAGTCCATATTTTGAAAGCGAACGAATATCCTCAACTCCCGGAAGTCCAGCAAGTTCCGTTTCGATGGGGAATGTCACTGTTCGTTCTATTTCCTCTGGTGCCAACGCTCCCGTCGTTGCATTAACCATCACGGATACATTGGTAATATCAGGAACTGCATCTGTCTCTTATACACATCT
>JAOAAF010000182.1 GCA_026419015.1 Spirochaetota bacterium | reverse complement strand
GAATATATACTGAGCAATTCTGATTCAAAAGCATGTTTTGTAGGCACGGAAGAGCATTTAAAAAAAGTTCTCAAAGTTCGCTCAAAATTGCCGCTTGTAAAACAAATAATTGTGTTCGATGACGTTTCGACAGGTGGCGAGTCGGAACTAACGCTTGCAAAAGCGCTTTCCATTGGTGAAGCGAACAAAAATGAATCGCTATTCGATCAACGATTGAATGCAATTCAACCGAACGATCTTTGCACGATTATCTATACGTCTGGGACAACGGGCAATCCAAAAGGGGTAATGCTTACGCATAACAACTTCGTATCAAATGTTCGCAATACCTTAAAAGAGATGCGCGATCCAAAAACAGGTGCAGAGCTGCTTACTGAAAACGATCATTATCTTTCTTTTCTGCCACTCTCGCATTCCCTTGAACGAACAGCTGGTTTCCATGGTGCGATATGGATGGGAGCGAAGACTTCATTTGCAGAGGACATTAGCAAGCTACTGGAAAATTTTCAGGAAGTGCGACCAACTATCATCATAAGCGTGCCAAGGATTTATGAAAAGGTTCATGCTGGTATTCTTGCGAAAGTTGCAACTGCACCAGCTTTAAAGAAAAAAATATTTAATTTTGCGATGCGCCAGGCAACGCGCAATCTTCCGTATGCATGTCGCGATTTGACGCGAAAAGGATTTTTCGCATTCAAATATCGGCTTGCAGATAAACTCGTGTTCTCCAAACTCAAGGCGGCTTTGGGAATGGATCGGCTCCGATATGCAATATCGGGCGGTGCTCCACTTTCTCCTTCTGATGCTGAGTTTTTTATCGGGATGGGATTCAAGATATTAGAAGGATTTGGTCTTACTGAAACTTCTCCAGTTACGCACTTTAACAGACCATGGTTTATAAAACCGGGAACTGTTGGTCTTCCGATTCCTGAGACAGATGTGAAAATTTCGGATGAAGGCGAAATTCTCATCCGAGGTCCACAAGTAATGGCAGGTTATTATAAAAATGAAGAAGCCACAAGAGAAGCAATATTACCGGATGGATTTTTCCGTACTGGCGATATCGGCGTGATAGATGAGGATGGGTTTTTGAAAATTACAGGTCGAATTAAAGATATCATCATTACATCGGGTGGTAAGAATATTTCTCCGCAAAATATTGAAAATAGTTTGAAGGAATCGCGTTTCATTGAACAAGTGGGGATCATTGGCGATAAGCGAAAGTACCTCTCAGCTCTTGTAGTGCCTGCATTTCCAGAACTCGAAGCATGGGCAAAGGAAAAAGGTATTAGCTTTGCAAACCGCGCAGAATTAGTCGCCCATCCAGAGGTTCAAAAGCTTTTCAGAGAAGAGATCGACCGTCTCACTGCTCAGTTTGCGCGTGTGGAACAAATTAGAAAGTTTACGCTTCTGACAAACGAATGGACACAGGAGACGGGAGAGTTGACTCCTACCCAAAAGGTCAAACGGCGAGTAATAAGCGAAAAATACGCAAAGGAAATCGAAGCAATGTATGCAGAGGATAGCGACGTCGAATAGTTTCAGAGACAAAGAAAAAAAAGGAGTGAGAATCTGAATAAAATTACGCAAACGATCGCATTGGAATAAAAAAGAGAGCGCCAAAAGTGCGCTCTCTTTTAACGTGTACAGAGAAACATGTTACAGTTCATTTTTGTTTTAGTAAAAGAAAGTTTGTGGAGCAACATTTATTTTCGATCCATCACATTGGCATGTTTTCATTCCGCTGGTAATGAACTCCTTGAAGATAATGCAAGCACAGAATAACCAGCAACTCTGGGAAGCAGTGAGCCTATGCGTTCGTCAAAAAGCATTTTTTCGCCTGTTGCTTCAAAAGCCAATGTGCTAAAAAAAAGGCTCATTGTAAAACCAATGCCATAAAACAACGATGTCCCGTACAGCATTTGCCACATTGTGCCGTGTGAGAGCGATGCGATTTTCAATTTTTGCGCAACAAAACAAAAAAAGAAAATCCCGATCTGCTTCCCGATAAAAGGTCCCGCCGCAATGACTATTGTTTCGGAGTGGAAAACATGATGCCATGTCATGTGTGAAAATTGATTCCAGTATTTGCGATTGTAAAAATTGGCAAAATAATAAAAACGACCGTGCGATGGAGAGAGCGTTCAAATTCTTTAAGAGGAGATGAACTGCCGTGTGCGCGAAGAGGAATACACAGTGCCAATAATACTCTCGCAAGCGTTGCAGCGATCATCAACAATGATCCGCTTGCTGATTCTAATTTGAAAAATTTTTAAATGGGTGTGGTAATTTTTGCAGGCATGTGTGGGAAATTGTTATGCAAAATTTTTATCAACTTTTAATTTTCTTTCTGCACTTGCTAAATCTTCTAATGTGTCGTTTTCATACCATCCTATACCCGATAAATCGTGAATCGCTGG
>JAOAAF010000181.1 GCA_026419015.1 Spirochaetota bacterium | reverse complement strand
AGATGTGTATAAGAGACAGCAAGTGGACAATGGATGAGGGATATCCCAATAGAATTTTCTTTTGAAGGGACCACTCATCGAACGTTTATGCAGATTTATTTTCCAAAAAGCTTCAAAAGAGAAACCACGCGACGAACTCTCATTGCGCTTCACAACACTGGTTCAGATTTGCGAGAATGGGAACGCAACTCGCGAATTACTTATAGCGCTGACGAATATGGATTTGCAATTGTATGCCCCAACATGGGAGTTACCCTCTACGAAACAAAATTTTATCCCGAAACAACAAGAAAATGGAATGCGATGCCAGGTGGAAAATGGATTGGGGAAGTGTTAATCCCGTTTCTCCGCCTTCGCTTCGGGTTAGCATCTGACCGCAAATACACTGCGATAGCGGGCATCTCCGCCGCCGCGCGCGGGGCAGTGCTTATCGCAGAAACCTATCCGCATCTTTTTGGCGCTGTTGGTGCCCTCTCTGGCTATTACGATCCAACTTCTCTTTCAAAAGGATCTGCCCATGCGAAAGTATATGGCGACTATGATAAATTTCAAGATCGGTGGAATGCGGATGACAATGTACTCGAAGGTGCAAAAGCGTTGCAACATATTCCCGTTTTCATTGCACATGGCAAAGACGATACCCATTATCATTTTGAACAATCCCGACTTTTTGCGGTGAAGCTGCTTATGCTTCGGAACAGCTATCTTGAAACATTCGCAAAAACAACAACAGACGAAGAACTGCAAAAAAAGATGACACAATCCATATATATATTTGAACTCCACCTCGTACGGCGGGAATATCACAACTGGTCATTTTGGAATTACATGATTCCCCAAATGATGCGATTTTTTCACAAACATTTGGAGAAAAACCCTTAAACCCGAGGCAAGTGGCAATGAAACCATATTTCACATTTTGCATCGCATTCTCTTTGACAGTTTTACATTGCACCACAACAGAGATGCGAGAACCCGAGAGATATCGTTGCACCGAACATAAAATACACGATTACGAAAATCGGGAAGAATTATGCGCGTGTTTTGGTATAAACCCTGCTGATTACGATTCCTATCAATTTTTTTATCTTGAGGATTCGACTAAAAACGCGCAAGACCTCCCCGCCATTACCGAAAGCTTGCAAGATCAAATGGAAAGGAAAATTGTTTCCATCGTAATGCATAAAATCGAAAAGGCGATGGGAAAACATCTTTACAAATTCTGGAAATTCGATGAAACGAATATCCCTGTCAATTTCAGGCATTTTACCAAAAAAGAGAAAAATTCGCACAGCGCAGTGATCGTTGCTGCAATGACAAAATACCATTTATCGCCCCGAGGCATTATTATGTATCTGCCGCTTGAGTACAAAATGCACATTTTGGAAAAGCAAAAAGACGAATAATACTGCAGGAGCATTATATCAGGATTTGTCATCACACATGCACAAGGAAAAAGTATGAAACGATTAATTTCAGAGAGAAGCTTTCATTACATATTCGTTGCCTTTCTTATTGGGCTTTTTGTTGGCATTAGCCTTTCCATCCATCTTTTAGCAGATGAACCTGCTCACAGATACCTCGATTACTTTCATCAAGTATATAACTACATCGTCACCGACTACGTGGACACCGCCGAAAATAAAAGGCTTTTTTACGGCGCAATCCGCGGCATGTTGCGCGCCCTCGATGACCCTTACAGTCGCTTTTTAGATGAAAACGATTTTCGCTCCTTCAAGGAAGATATTTCGGGCGATTTTTTTGGCGTTGGGTTGGAGATTGCGCAAAAAAACGGCAATACGGTAGTTATTGCCCCAATTGAAGATTCGCCCGCGATGAAGGCAGGAATACAATCGGGCGATATCATCACAAAAATAAACGATATTTCAGTAAAAAATAAAACCATCGATGAACTGGTCAACATGATTCGCGGAAAACCCAACACCACCGTGCGCATTGAAATTAAACGCGAAGGAATTGATTCTCCGCTCGAATTTGAACTTCGACGCACGAAAATTCATACAAAAAGCGTGAATTTTGCCATAATCGATGGTCACGCGACGGGATATCTGCGCATAAAAATTTTTGGCGATGACACACATCGCGAAGTAGAAAATGCATTGCGATTTTTCACGACCAATGGCATTGCAAAGCTTATCATCGATCTTCGCGGTAACCCTGGGGGAAAACTCGACGAAGCAATCGCCATCGCTGACTTTTTCCTTGAAAAAGGTGCATTGATTGTCTCTACAAAGGGGAAAAAGGGCACTGCACAAAATCAGGAAGCGCGGGCGCAAACCGATCCGCTTTACCGTGGGAAAATCGTTGTGCTGATAAATCATGGAAGCGCATCTGCTGCTGAAATCTTAGCCGCAGCATTGCGGGATAACAAAAAGGCTACCTTGGTAGGCGAAAAAACTTTTGGAAAAGGATCAGTCCAACGCCTCTTTGAACTGTCAGAGATGGTGGGCATTACTCTCACG
>JAOAAF010000180.1 GCA_026419015.1 Spirochaetota bacterium | reverse complement strand
GGATTAAGCCTATTCGGGCAAACCGCCACTGAAAACGAAGCGAAAAATCTCCAGAAAAAGGAACAGCAAAAAGAGCAACATAAGCATCAGGCACGGAATGAGAAGGGCAATGCAGCCGCAGGCGAGAAAGTCCGCACAGAAACTGCGAATCAGGGTGAATCCTCGAAACTGAAAAATCAAAATCAGGTGAGGACTAAAAAGGAAACCCGCGCGCAAGCGAAAGCAGAAGTAAAAGCGACAGCGAAAGCAGAACAACGTGCTCATACAAAAAGCGGGAAATAGCTGATTAAAAATTTGTTGCGAATAACGCAGGGAACTGCTTCCCTGCGTTATTATGTTTTTTCGAACTACAATAACATAACGAGGAAACTATGAGATCGCATAAGCGGATAGCGGCAGGAAAGATAATCATACTGCTTCTGTGCAGTGCGGGTTGGCTCTTTGCCGAAGAGAACGCAGATGTGAAGCGGTGGAATGTGAAGGTCGGCAGCAAAGGTGCGTATAATACCGGTATGAGTGAGGCATATTCCTCTTACTCGATATATAGCGAAGCGATCGTAGATATTGACTGGCTTAAATGCACGGTCAATGGCGCGCATGATTTTTCCTCACAAATATCGTCTGGCCTTGGAGAATATCAATATATCGATATAAATAAGGGGTCGCTACAAATTGAGGTATCACCTTTCGGATTTTTATCAGCCGGCGCCGGCTATTATGCCGCTCGAGGAAATAGTTCGTATGCGTTACATGAATGGGACGGCTTTCTTCGGGTAGGGCCGGATACTTTCAATCTTGAATGCGCATATGGCGCGTCGGAATCAAGCTATCTTTTCAACGGTGTTGAAATTGGAGTCAAACGTAAAAGCGCTTTTATCACGTTGACCGGTGATATTACCGATGAACTATCGTTTGATATTTCCTATGACAGAAGTACAATTGAATTTTCAAATCTTGCGTATGAATATATAAAAAATGCAGTGCGTACTAGCATTTTTTTTCAATTAAATGATTCGCTCTTTTTATCCGGGGGTATCTCAGGGGGAAGCGATTCGGCTGATTATGTTATTCTTGGTGCTGACGCCGGGATTTTTGTGGTATTGTGCTCTCATTTCCAAGTATCGTGCATGTATTTTTTTGAGCAATATTTGGCATCTGAAAGTGAAACAACTAATTCTTTAAAGAAAGGGAATGGAGGTTCACAAAACAACTATACCAAAAATCCATATTTGCAGTCAAGCAAGATTGGTGAATCGTTCCCAGCTCATAGAATAAGAATAGGCATCGTATATTCAGTGCAATAAGATTTTACGTATTATGAAAAATTCTTGATTTATCCACAGAAAATTGTAGAACCGCAACATGCAGGTAAAAATAATTGTCGCGTGTTTCACAACTGTTTTCTTTTCGTTCAATGTATACAGTGCAGGTGATAACCTTTATACCAAAGACGCAGAAAAAAAAGAATATACCGTTGAAGAACTAATCCGCATTGCCCTCGATAAGTATGAACAAATAAAAGTTGAAGAGAGCAAAGTACGCGAAGTGCGCGAACTGCGAAAACACCTCGCGGAATGGTATAATCCAGAGCTTAGTATTGCAATCGGGCAAAAAAGCATAAGTGGAATAACGGGTTTAGAGAAAAATGTATCCATTTCCCAGAAAATTTCATTTCCTGGTAAAAAGAGCCTTATGGAAGAAATCGCATTGCTGGAACAATCGCGGGCTATGCTTTCAACTGAGGAATTGAAATTGTTCGTGCGTTATGAAGTTACTCGCCTTGCTTATGAATATGCATATCATTTCCAGCGTAAACGCCATGTTGCTGATAGATTAAAGCGGTTTCAACTAATACATTCATTTATGGAAAACAGAATTGTTGTACCGCCTGAAAAAAAAGTGGAACAATCAATAGTACAAACGCGCATTGCAATCCTTCAAAAAGAGGTGTTGAAAGTTGATGCAGATATTGCTGCCGTATGTGCGCGTTTAAATCTCTTTACCGGATTTTCTGGCGATTCATGTCCCGAGATAAAAATTCGATGGTTTTCACACCCACCTATGGTAAATAAAGATGATTTATTAAGAAAAGCAAAGGATGTATCTTTCCCTGTGCGCCTTCAAAGAGAAATGCTTGATGTTGCAAAAAAGAATAAGGAACTTGAGGAACGCATCGTCTATCCCGATGTAGGAATATTGCTTTACTATAATGATGCGCGCGCTGATGTTTATGAGCGGAGTTTAGGAGGAGGGTTAAGTTTTCCTTTTCCGCTTTTTTCTCGCAACAGATATGCAATTGCAATGGCTGAAGAGAGGATTCGAGCGGAGGAGCAAAAAGTGTTATTTGAACAAAAAAGAGCTATTGAACATATGAGAGCATTGATTGCTCACCACGAATATATCAAGGCGATGATATCCAAATTTCCCATAAATGATATTCACAAGTTCGAAGAAAAAATGCGCTATGCTGATATTGAATTCAAAAAAGGAAGAATACCGTTGATGATGTATTTAGAAATGGATAGCTCAACATACGAAATAATTGAAGAAATTTATCGTTTACAACTCGACCTTGTTTCCGTACTCACATCAATACGTTTTTTGGCGGGTGAAGAAGTGCTGATAAATGGAGATCAGTGATGTTGGAACGGTTGGTCGAGAAAGCACTGAATTCAAAGTTGTGGGTGCTGTCGATTACAGTAGCGGTTATTG
>JAOAAF010000179.1 GCA_026419015.1 Spirochaetota bacterium | reverse complement strand
CTGTCCTACTTGGTGCACATGATTTTGCACCGTGGAATGCCGATGTGGCAACTGGCGATGACGCAATACCAGCATCCAATGTTTTACAATTGCAAAAAGGCTATCGGCCGCTTTACAATTCATTTTCCGCAACTGCCTGGTTTTTTCTTCGATTTTTTCAAATTGTGATTTCACCGCAAGATGGCCCAAATTGTCGTTTCCACCCCACATGCAGCCGGTACGCCTCCGAAGCCGTACAGCGATACGGTGCGCTTGTGGGTTCACTTTTAGCCGGCGATCGGCTTATCCGATGCAATCCCTACAACCCTCCTGGAAATGACCCCGTACCGAATGAGTTGCCATAGGTTTTCTATGTACGCATTGGTTGTTTTTTGGATATTCGCAATTCATGCCGTCAATTACGGGATGCAAGGGGAAAACCCAGCTATCGGCGAAAAACAACTCCAATTCATCAAAACGTTATTTAACGAAAACCGATACTTCGATTGCATCGCAGAGACGCGCCGCTATTTATTGTTGAATCCAACAATTGATGACACAACGAAAACGGCACTCACGTACTTTATTGCGGCAAATTATTACTTAGGCGGTCAGTATCAGTCAGCTGAAAAAATCGTACACGAAGAATTACCCGAAAATTATATTCCGGGAAAAATTCTCCTTTCGCAATCATTCAACAAACTTGGATTTTTTGAAAAATCACTCCACACCTTGAAAGAAATGTCATATCCCGAAAGCGATCCTCTGCTCCGTTACGAAATTCTCATGAGAAAAATTGACGCGCTCATCGCGCTCCATAAATACGATGAAGCAGTAAGGGAAATTGACTCACAAAAAATATTTTTCAATTCTGCAAAGCTTGACGAATTATCCTCCATGCTCGCATCGTTTGTGCAAAAACCCCCTTTCGATGAAACACGCGCAATGATTTATTCATCCGTTCTTCCCGGCGCCGGACAATGGTACGCACAAAGATATTTCGACAGCATTCTTTCGTTCATAGCAGTTTTTTCGGCCGGGTTAAGCACAGTGTACTTTCATCGACAGGGAAATGAATCCATGCGAGGCTTCTGTGCGCTGTTTTGTGCACTCTTCTATATAGGCAACATCTATGGTGCATACAATTCAGCGGTTTCAACGAATCGAATGGCAACACAAAAATTCCACGATCACATACGAAACGATTATATTCATCCATACGATCCACGACGTTACATCGAACTGAAATCAATTGTCCATGAAAAGAACTATTAAAATTTCTATATGCGCATTGTTATGTGCCATAATATTCTCTTCCCCCACATGGGGGAACGAAGAATTAATTATTAAACTTGCAGAAACGTATTATCAACACGGCGACTACTTCAACGCCATCACAGAATCGTTACGATATCAGTTCTTGTATCCAAAAGGCAAATACCATGCCAAAAGCATGATTCTCGAAGGAAAAGCTTACTGGAAAGGGAAAAACCCAACACAGGCGCTTGAAGCGATGAACAAATGCTTCGAAATGCATCCGCAAACCGAGGAAGGAGAGGAAGCTCTATTGTATTCTGCACGAATGCGCCTTTTGGTCGGTTCGCCCTATTTTGCCCATCGCACGCTTTTGTCATATGAATATCTATACAACAAAGGGAAATTTCTCGAAGAAATTCATGCTGATAAATGTTACTCCCTTGCGCTGATGGGTGAACTGACAGAGGCGAAAAATTCAATTGCAGCGTACATGGGAACATATAAAAATGGGAAGTATTATTCTTCGCTAAAAGATTTAGAAAAGCTTATCGATAATGAAGAAAGGAAACCCCATAAAAGCTATGTAATTGCCATTGGGGGTTCAATCATTATTCCTGGATTTGGCCACTTTTACGCTGGCGATTGGAAAGTAGGGATGCTTTCGTTTGCAAGCACTGTCACGTGCTTTTATCTTGCATGGGATGGCTATCGAGACGATAACATCATGCGCTCGCTTCTTTTTGGAGTTATCGGCGTATCGCTGTATCAACATTCTCTTTTTTCATCGAGCACAAACGTATACCATTATAATAGTCGAGAAAGCTTTTACAAGAAAGTCATGTTAGGATATACTGGGAAATTTTAATGGTTCAACAATCATCTGTCCCAATTTTCGAATTAGAGAAAGGCGAACTGCTCGATCTGGATTCCCTTTTTAGAAAGGAAAACGATCTGGAAAAGATTGCCAATGCAATTCTCGAAGGGACGTTCAGAGCGTACGATTTGCAAAAAAAAGATTCCCTTGACCGATTTTTAGATTTCATCGATTTTAAAGTGAAAACGGGAAATTACTACATCATCCATCTCGCCTATCCTGCCATGCGCATGGCCGATCGCGAACTCGAACGCAAGGTCATAAAGGTTCTCAACTATCATCTGTATCCCGATATTATCCTGCGAATATTGAAGTTTTTCACGCGCAATGTGCACAATTCTGATTCTAATCTTAACCTTGCATTTCTCATCGAAGCGGATGAAATTATCAAAGCAATCTATGAGACCTTTGTACTTTTTCGAAACGACATTTTTATTTCAGATCCGAATAAAAGAACGCTTAATGTGAAAAGAATCCAGCAATATCCACCGACAAAAGAAAATACTCACTCCTCACCGCTCGATGCCGCATGCAGACTAAAATACATTCTTGAATTCATCGCGCTAAAACAGCGAACCGATCATATTTACACGAAAGAGGATTTAATTTTATGTACAGTTAAAAGC
>JAOAAF010000178.1 GCA_026419015.1 Spirochaetota bacterium | reverse complement strand
ATCTAACTGTGGCAAAGAAGTATGGAAACCGCGTTGCAGTGCTGACGGGCGATTATATGTATACGCGTGCGCTTGAGGTGGCAGTTGGTGAAAAGAGACTCGATCTTTTCCCAATTTTGGTAGCGGCTACGCGAGACATGGTAAAAGGTGAACTGTATCAGATTGAATATTCAAACATTAAAAAAATAAATAAGGAGCACTATTTTCGAATCATTGAGATGAAAACAGCTCGTTTTATGGCCGCATGTGCAAAGATCGGAGGGGTAAAATCGAACATGAGCGATGAGGAATCCGATGTGCTGTACGAGTTTGGGTTAAATCTTGGATTTGCGTTTCAAATGGTCGATGATGTTCTTGATTTTCTGGAAGCAGAAGAGATTACTGGGAAAGATGCGGGAAATGATTTTATGCAAGGGAAAATTACCCTTCCAATGCTTTGCCTTATTGAAAGGGCAGAGGGGAAGGAGAAAAAGAAAATTGAAAAATTGCTCGAAAATCCATCCCGCGATGGTTTTCATGTGATACGGAAAAAGATATTGGAATGCGGGGCAATTGAGTACTGTTTGCATGAGGCAGAAACTTTTGTGCGACGTTCATTGCAGTATCTTGATGCCTTTCGTGCAACGCAGTGTAAAGATATCTTAGTTTCGTTGGCAGAATTTTTGTTGATGAGAAACTTTTAAATTACACCAACTAAAAATCAATGAGAGGTGTGCACATGCTTACGAAAGAAAAAGAAGAGGTGTTGAAATATTACAATATGGGACTTGCCGCATACAAACAGAAAAGATGGGATGAAGCAATTCGTTATTTTGAGTTGGCATTACAAATTGATCCGAACGATGGCCCATCTGAAGTATATCTCGAACGCTCGAAAAATTATAAAAAAAATCCACCACCACCAGATTGGGATGGCGTATACACGATGACTACCAAATAATTGAAGTTTGATGCGCAATACGACGGCAAATCGCGTGTGATTTGCAATTATATTATTTTCAGATAGATTGTTTTTCAATTGGCATGTGGAGGTTTTATGTTTTATAAGAATTGGATATTTCCTTATAGGAAATGCATTGTTTTAAAAGCGTGGCATAATTAATTCAAGGCCAAAGGAAAGAAAAGTGTATATTGATTATCCAGTTGGGATGGGAACTCATCGCACATGCGATGATGAAATGTTTGAAAAAATATTTAATGCAATAGTTCAACGCGTAAAAGAGGGCGTGAATTTTTTTATTGTTGACAGAAAAATATTTTCAAATGCATTCTATTATGCATTCCATGTTGAAAGTTAGGCAACGAGTATGCCCTTTTAAAAGAAATCCATTCTCTACAAAAAAGGAAAAATGACAATGGCCCGAAAAGTAATACAAATAAATAAAAATCCCGTATACGAAATTGGCATGATAAATACTGTTTTCAGCAAAGATATGGCATTTTACGGTGATTTGAAATTTAAAAAATCGCTTCAGATAAATGGATATTTTGAAGGCGAAATAGTTTCCGATGGATATTTAGTGATTGGGGAAGGCGCCACGGTGAAAGCGAACATCAAGGCACGTACGGTAATCATACAGGGCGATGTCTACGGGAACATCGAAGCGAGCGAGCGTTTGGAAATTTTGAGCGGTGGCAAACTCCATGGCAACATCAGAACTGCAAAGCTTAAAATCGCTGATGGTGTTGTTTTTGTTGGCAAATGCGAAATGATTCGGGAATACGAGAAAGTTGAAAAAAAAGATAAATTAGAAAAAATTAAAAGCGAAGCCGCATCGTGATTTTAATATGCGGCGAATACCCTTTCGCAATGCAATGCTCATGAGATATGAAAAAAGAAGCTGCACATTACCGTAAAAACAAAATAGTCGAATGCGATTTATGCCCCCATTGCTGTAAAATAAGTGAGGGGAAAACGGGAACGTGTGGTGTACGCCAAAACGAAGGGGGAACTCTTTTTAGCCTAATCTATGGCGAAGTAACCTCAATTGCAATGGATCCAATAGAAAAAAAACCACTATATCATTTTTTCCCCGGAAGTGAAATTCTTTCAATTGGAACGAAAGGGTGCAACTTTAAATGTTCTTATTGTCAAAATTGGACTATATCGCAGGATTTGCACGCTCGCACCAGATATTTCTCTCCAGAAAAGATAGTTGAAACCGCATTGGCGGAAGGTTCGGTAGGGATTGCATATACCTACTCGGAGCCAATAATTTGGTTTGAGTATGTCATCGATTGCGCACAGCTTGCTCGGCAAAAAGGACTAAAAAATGTGATGGTTACCAATGGATATATCAATCCACAACCGCTTGAAGAACTCCTTGAATATGTAGATGCTATGAATATCGATTTGAAAAATTTTAAAGATGAAAGTTATCGAAAAGTACAAAAAGGGACTCTTTCTCCGGTGCTTCGATCAATTGAACTTGCGCATAAAAAAAAATGCCATATCGAACTGACAACCCTTATTGTGACAGGAATAAATGATAATTTCTTGGAAATGGAACAGCTTGTCAATTGGATTGCTGGGGTCGATAAAAACATCCCGTGGCATGTATCGAGATATTTTCCCAATTATCGATATGATGCGCCACCTACTGACATCGACTTTATGCTGGAAGTTTGTTCCCGAGCACGAGAGAAACTGAATTACGTGTATTGTGGCAATATTTCCGGAAGCTATGGATGGAGTAACACCACATGCCCGTATTGCAACACTACGGTGATTCGCCGTATGGGGTATAAAACT
>JAOAAF010000177.1 GCA_026419015.1 Spirochaetota bacterium | reverse complement strand
TATAAGAGACAGGTCGTCATCGTTGTGGCGAAGAGTGGGCGAAAATGTTGTACCGCCGTTCGATGGCTTAACCTGTCAACAACCACTGGGGCGATAAATTTTTTACAGCGCCGTATTGCCGAAAGAGTTTGTTCCACAAGCACGATTCCGTTGTTTACTGCGATGCCGGAAAGAATTACAATGCCAATGAACGATGAGGCAGTCATGGGAGTTCCCAAAAGAAAAAATGACAGAGCCACACCGCATATGCCGAGCGGTATTGTTGCAAGAATAAGTAGCGGCGCGAGAAACGATTCAAATACTCCAGCCATAACCATATAAACCAGCAGCAGCGCAGCACCTACGAGGAAAAGAACTGACCGAAAAACTTTTTTGGATTTTTCGTAACTTGTATCGAACTCCCATCCATAATCTTCCGGAAGATGGAGAGAGGAAAGTGCTTTCGCGATTTTAGTAATTGCGTCATCAAAAGAGATATTTCCCAACCTCACGGTAATTCGAACAGCTCTTCTTGCGTTGTATCGCATGAGCCGGGTAGGTTCTGTCCCTTGTTTGATTGATAATAGCTCGCGTAAAGGGACAGCGCGCGTTAAATTAATCGGAAGCATGCCAAAAATAATATTTTCGATGCAGGCGATGTTTTTTTTGTCGAATTTTACCCGTGTGTCTATTTCGCGTTCACCGGTATAGTATTTCATCGCGACTGGTCCAAAAAGTGCGCCATGAAAGAAGTGGCACAGATGAATTGGCGAGAGGCCAAAATTGCCACTTTTTTCCCTATCGATTACAATTGAATACACTGGTTTGTCATCGCGAAATCGAAGGAGGCATTCTTCAACACCGGCGATGCCTTCCACTGTTTTTGATGCTTTTCGCGCAATATGCCGAAGCATTGCGTCATCATTTCCGGTAAAGATGATATCGAGTTCTCGCTGTGGATTCTCAGTTGCCTCCACTAAAAATGCAAAGCCGCCATACGGTGCCACAGCAGCCTGAGCTTCGCGCAAAAGTGATTTTTTGCATTCGTCGCGTGTTCTGGTAAAGTAAAACGACTTTAACGTAATGGCAATGTTCCCGCGCCATTTTTCTACTTTTGAAGAGATTTTTTCTGCAACGTTTAGCCCTTTTATTTTCTCTTCAACCTTTTTTGTTGCTTCGTCGGCAAGCCAAAGCGGAGTTCCGGTCGGGAGTTCGCAATACAGGTAAATATCGTCGCTTTCGAACGGATTTACGAACTCTTTGGGTATTATCCAAAGGATCATAAATGAGATACTTGCAACCATTGCTGTGGTACATATAACCTTTTTTCGAACTGAAAATGCTCTTGAAAGCGCACGCGCATAGGTTTTTTTTAGCCACTCCAATTGGTATTCAAAATTGAAGCGAAAAGGTAATCGATGTGCATGGCGAAATGCTTTTTTCATCGACAGATACCATGCCGGCAAAAGCGAGGTTGCCACAAAGAGCGAGGCGATACATGCGGCTGTAATGGTGAAACCAATCCCCCAATACATTCGTCGCGTGATTTCATCGGCGAAAACAAGCGGCAAAAATACTGCACCGTTGGTTATTGTGGAGGTGGCAGTTGCGACACGTATTTGGTGTACAGAGCGTTTTATTTCATTCAGCGAAGTTTTGGTTTCGATTTTTTCCATCACAAGGATGCTTGCGTCTACGACCATACCCACTGCGAGAGCAATGCCGGCAAGCGTAATGATGTTAATTTCAATTTTTGCGAAATACATGCTTGTGCATACAAACATTAGCGAAAGCGGAATTGAAAGCGCAATGATGAGCACTTTATAAAAATCGCGGTATAAAATCATAATGACGAATATCACAATGAGTATGCCCCATAATCCTGAATAGACTGCGTTCAGTAGCGCTGCACGAATGCAATTTGCCTGATTGTATATGATGTCGATATCACATCCATCGATGTGCGACAATATACGGCCTGCTTCCGAGATGACGGAAAGCGCATTGGCATCCGCCGCTTTATGTAGATAAATGAGAACCTGCTCTTCGCCATTGTACCGCGCTGTTGATTCCGCTTCGCGGAATGATTCTTCGACCCGTGCAATGTCACCAAGGTATATAGATTTATTTCCATCGTATGTGCGCAGCGCAACGCGCGAAATGTCTTCGATGTTTTGAAAGCGTTCGGGGATGCGAATGCGTAATTCTGTGTTTCCATGAAATATAGTCCCTGCGGGGATAGAAATGTGTTGTCGCTGGAGGGCATGCACGATTTCGCTAAAATCGAGGTTTCGTGAAAAAAACTTGACGGGATCGATCGTCACATGAATTTCCTTTTGCGCGCCGCCAGCAATGAAAATTTCAGAAACGCCATCGATGCGTTGAAGGCGCGGTTTTATGGCATATTCTGCAAATTCGCGAATCTCGGTACGCGTTGCATGTTGCGTAGGAATTCTTTTTACTGCAGCGATGAGAATGGGGCGTTCAGTTGGATCGTAGCGCAAAACGATCGGTTCGTGTACGGCGCGGGGAAATGAATCGCGGATGAGTGCAATTTTTTCGCGCACTTTCAGCGCAACGATTTTTACATCTGTGTTGGGATGAAGCGTGAGGATGAGCTGCGATTTGCCTTCTTCGGAGAACGATTCGATTGTTTCAATTTCCGCCACGGTGCGGATGATGCGTTCGATTGGCCGGGTTATGAGGTGTTCAATTTTTTCGGGGGATATGCCAGGATATTCTACGATCACCGAAAGCGAAGGATATTCCACGTGCGGGAGTAACCCTATTGGGAGCTTGACAATCGATATTATTCCAATCACGCAAATCCCCACAGAAACCATCCATGCCGCAATGCGATTAGTGAAAAAATAGCTCATGTGCGACTTCTCCTATGCACGATGAGATGATAGTACAGTGCAGGAATAAACACGAGTGTAAGGAGAGTAGAAC
>JAOAAF010000176.1 GCA_026419015.1 Spirochaetota bacterium | reverse complement strand
ATCCTACTGTGCACATGCAAGCATTGCTGAAAACGCTTGGGAAAACTGAAATACCCGATTTTAAGCCAATTTTGGAAATAAATCCAACGCATTCAATAATTCGAAAGCTTGAACATGTTGAAGATGGACCAGAGTTTGAGGAGACTTGTTTACTTCTGTTTGAGCAGGCGATGTTAGTGGAAGGCATGAAGCTTGAGGATGCTGCCGCGTTTGCGAAAAGATTAAATAATATGCTTGACAAGGCAATGGGAAAAAACTGAAAAACGTTCAGGATTAGAAAAAAGGTCATTTGTAACGATAAGAAGGTGAAAGAATGAAAAAAATATCTCATCGTCTATTGCACCCAGCATGGGTTATCATATTGTTTGTTACAATCGTTTCAATCCAGACATCGTGCGAATACAGCAAAGAGGCATTTGGTCAGGGGGCCGAGTCGCCGCTTAAGGGAAGTGCTGAAAACATAAAAGCGTGGGAAATTCAAAAGGTCTTCCGCAAAATTGCTGAACTCTATCATGACCGCGTAGTGTTCATAAGCACAGAACAGACGGTAAAAATCCAACCACATCCTTTTTTCGATGATCCATTTTTTAATCAATTTTTTGGAATCCCGTATCAAAATCGGCCACGAACTCATAAGCGGCGCGGCCTTGGATCGGGATTTATTATTTCACGTGATGGATACGTATGTACCAATCACCACGTAATACAGAACGTCGATAAAGTGACCGTTAAAGTGTTGGATAAAGTGTACGATGCGGAAGTAATTGGTTCCGACGAACGAACGGATATTGCGCTTTTAAAAATTAAATCGAATAATAAATTCAATCCAGTATTTTTTGGTGATTCCGATAAAGTCAATGTTGGAGATTGGGCAATTGCAATCGGTAATCCCTTTGGGCTCGACAAAACATTTACGGTTGGTGTTATAAGCGCCGTGGCGCGGAAGGATGTGGACATGATGGGGGGGTCGCAATCTCATATCCAAACCGATGCATCGATCAATCCCGGCAATTCGGGCGGACCGCTCATCAATATCGATGGGGAAGTGATTGGCATCAATCGTATGATTTACTCAAGCAGTGGCGGCTACATGGGTATTGGTTTTGCCATTCCCATCAATCAGGCAAAAATTATTTTAGAGCAGCTAAAAGCGCATAAAAAAGTGCGTCGTGGTTTTATTGGGGTTCAGATTGTGCCCTTCACTGAAGAGTATGCCAAAGAGATCGGCCTTCCGAAAAACGAAGGCGCTCTTGTGGGTGCGGTAGTACCGGGGAGCCCAGCCGATAAAGGTGGGATACAGGTAGGCGATGTCATTGTGAAGGTAAACAATACGCCGATTAAAGAGTTTTCCGATTTGCTGCAAGAAGTTGAAAAAGCTCCCATAAACTCAACATTGAAAGTTCAGGTGTGGCGCGATAAAACGACGGTAAATCTATTTATCACTGTGAAGGAGCGAGAATAAGCACGTGCGAAGCGTATTTTTGCCAATCGCTGTATTTTGTATGGCGATGGCATATGGAGGTTGCTCTTCAGCGCGTCATTCCTTTAATGAAGAAAGATGGCACGATGAAGTAAATCGATGCGATTCTCGCTTGCTTTATGCTTCTCACTATAAGGACGGAGAGTTTTTTAACCCATGGATGCCGATGAAAAACAAAAATATCGTAAGCATCCTTGAATGGAAATTCTCAAAACAAGAAAATTCTTATTCCGATGATGCGAAGCATTATCTCCCACGGATTGAACAGAACACAATTTTAAAAATTCGCGAATTAAAAAATGAAAATTTCATTGCATGGATCGGCCACAATACATTCCTGATAAGAGTTAATGGGACATATTGGCTTACCGATCCAATTTTCTCTTCAAAAGCGCTTGTCATTAAACGGGTAACACCGCCTGCGATTTCTTTGAAAGAACTTTCGACGATTACAACCCACGTTAATGTGATCATCACGCATAATCACTACGATCATTTGGACGAAGACAGCATACGAAAATTGCCGCACAAAGCAAAATTTTTTGTGCCACGTGGGTTACAAACATTCTTTCGCCAAATTGGGAAACAAGATGTCGTCGAGATGGATTGGTGGCAAAGGGTAGATGTTGGCAATACAAGTATAATTTGCCTTCCCGCTCAACATTGGTCAAAACGGATTTCCCAACCTTTCAATACCACGCTTTGGGCAAGCTATTTGTTATCGACGCCTGAAATTAAAATTTATATTGGCGGCGATAGTGGGTATTTTATTGGATATCGAGAATTTGGAAGACTTTTTCCAAATATCGATTATGCGCTTTTGCCCACCACTGCTAATTATCCACGCTGGTTCATGCATTATGCACATATGGATATACGCGAAGCGATAATGGCCTTTCAAGAACTACGGGCGAGATATTTCATTCCTACTCAATGGGGTACATTCCCACTCGGCGAAGAACCACCAGGATATCCAATCATTGAATTGAAACGAAAAATAAAAGAATTAGGACTTAATCCCCAGCAGTTTCTCATCATGAACATTGGCGGTGTGGTCGTGGTGAAAACAGAAGACCGAAAGTAAGCGCATAATTTTTATTGTCCGAAACCTAAATAGCTAGAATATTGTGGAATTGGAGCTTTTTATTTTATCGAAAATAACGAATAAATTTTATGAGCTTGCTTTTAAACAGTACAGAAACATCTTGACAATTCGAGCAGAATGGGAATTACTTTGGTCGGTATAGTAAAATAAAAATGGGAGGACTCCAATGGAAAAGTTTAAAAAATCTTCAAACAAAGAAATTTTTGGTTGGGCAATGTTCGATTTTGCAAATTCGTCATATACCACGGTGATCATTACTGTGGTGTACTGCGTGATTTTTACCAAACTCAGTGTAGGCGATGCACCTGAGTATCGGATGGGCAATCTGCTTTGGAGCGTAGCGCTTTCCATAAG
>JAOAAF010000017.1:35941-37705 GCA_026419015.1 Spirochaetota bacterium | reverse complement strand
CTGCAGAAGGTGGCCTTTCAAGACTTCATCGCGATGTGCTCGATGAAGAACCCGATTGCGTGTTAGTTCAATTTGCTTTAAATGATGCGTTTATTGGATATCATCCTATCGTCTATCGAAACAATGTGCGTGCGATAATCTCTGGCATTCAAACAAATTGCAATTCGGATATTGTGCTAGTAACTTCAGTGTATATACATAATTCTCCCGAAAATGAAGTTGCTGAAAAATTTTATGCGGAACTTGAAAGCCTATCGAAAGAATTAATGCTTCCGATTGCGCGCGTCCATGAATATTGGAAAAAGGCAATTCAAGAGGGAGTGCCGTTTTCTCAGCTTGTCCAATACGATGGTGTGCATCCCACTGTTGAGGGTTATAAGTTGATGGCACGTGCGATTATGGAACTATTCCAATAAGCGGTATGATTGTGATGAGGAAGCTAAGTTTTGAAGAAATCACTGCACAGCGGAAAACTATACAAACGCTGGCAGGTATACCTCGTTTTCCGATTGCGGTTGTATTAGAAAATATCCGAAGTCTATATAATGTTGGTTCAATTTTTCGCACATCGGATGGGGCAGGAATTGAAAAATTGTATATTTGCGGTTATACCGCATGTCCGCCGCGCAAAGAAATAGAAAAGACGGCGCTGGGAAGCACTGAAAGCGTTCCGTGGGAATGGCGTTCCACCGCGCGCGAAGCGATTGAAGAGCTTAAATTAAAAAATTATTCAATTGTTGTGCTGGAACATACGGACAGTAGCATTGCACTTTTCAATGCAACTTTTAAATATCCCCTTTGTTTGGTAATTGGAAACGAAGTTGAAGGTGTTTCGCAACAAACAATTGATCTTTGTGATATGGCAATTGAAATACCTATGCATGGTATCAAGCACTCCCTAAATGTATCAGTTGCATATGGCATTGCAGTGTATGGGATTTTGGAGAGGTATTTATTACATGCAAAAAATTCTTGTCGTGAATGATGTTGCAGCAAAATTTAAAGTTCGCACAGAATCCTTGGTGCACTGAAAGGAAAAACGAAAATATTTAATAATAGATGAATGAACAAAAATAAAATTTTTTATTGTTTTATAGAATATCAAATGCAATAACTGTAATGTCAACAGTAATATATTTTGATCGTCGAAATTTTGAAAGTTCATCGAAAATTGCATCTAATGTATCATCGAGATGAGTGGTGTTTGATCGTAAAAAAAATCGAGTAAGTCTTACTCGAAACCGATTAATTTCGTTATACTCGTTGCGCGTTTCGGGAATTCCATTTACGTGGCGATGCATCAATCGATATGTTCATTAACCCAATGGGGTTATTTGATAAAGCTATACTGGTAGACTCTCTTCCTTTTGCGCTTTTTCTTCTCAGTAAGGGGGAAGGTGATTTTGTTGTTGCACCATATGTGATTGGGAAAAAGACTATAGTAGAAAATGAGCTTAATAATATTTCCATTGTTGGTCCACCGATTTTGCCGAGTTTTTATCGTTTAGCGGTAAAGAAAGGGAACCAAAATCTTTTAGCAGAACTAAACGAAGCGATTGATAAGTTTAAATCGACATCAGCATACATTAACCTTGAACGGAAATGGTTTCAATATCGTCGAGAGGATGAATTATCGACGGCGCTCGTTTTAAAATATGCGTTTTGGATCGGGATTCCAATTGCATTGATTTTTTTGTTAATGTTTTCATGGTCGTGGACATTGCGGCGCCTTGTTATAAAGAAAACAAGCGATCTCAATCAATC
>JAOAAF010000017.1:0-35931 GCA_026419015.1 Spirochaetota bacterium | reverse complement strand
ATCTCGCCAAATGCTGGAACTTGCTTTGAATAACATCCCGCAACGCGTTTTTTGGAAAGACAGAGAAGGTAAGTATCTTGGCTGTAATGCAGCTTTTCTTGCCGATGCAGCACTTCAGTCAATCGATCAATTAATTGGAAAAACGGATCTTGAATTGGCGTGGAAAGAGCAGGCCAAGCTTTATATGCGAGATGATTTGGAAGTAATGAGTACGGGGAAACCAAAATTGCAATATCAAGAACCACAAAATGTACCAGGCGAAAAAACGCGATGGCTAATGACATCAAAATTACCACTCACCGATGACAAAAATAAAATCATAAGCGTATTGGGTACGTATGAAGATATCACTCGTGAAAAAGAGATGATGGAAGAAATAATAAAAGCTCGTCAAATTGCTGATGAGGCAAGTGATGCAAAAAGCGAATTTCTTGCAAACATGAGCCATGAAATTAGAACTCCATTGAATGCTATCATTGGATTTTCTCGCTTGGCAAAAAAACGAACTCAATCCAAAAGATCACAGCATACCTAGAAAAAATTGAAACGGCTGGAACATCGTTAATTGCAATAGTTAATGATATTTTAGATTTTTCGAAAATAGAAGCTCGAAAACTATCTTTTGAGCGTGTTCCGATAAGACTTTATGACATCATACAAAATATCGCCGATATGCTTTCTGTAAAAGCCGAAGAAAAAGGTTTGGAATTGATTACCAATATTGCATACAACGTGCCAAATCACCTCATCTTACTCAGACAGATAGTTCGATAACGAGAAAGTATGGTGGCACAGGTCTTGGATTGGAAATTTCCAAAGCATTGGTTGAAATGATGGGGCGGTGAAATAATGGTTTCAAGTAAACCGGGGGAAGGTAGTACGTTTACGTTTACTGCAGTTTTTGAGATTGATGTTGATAGGGAAAAAGAAAGAAGTAGGTATATTGCTCCAGAACGGTTGAGGGGAAACGTTCTTATAGTTGATGATAACGATATTGCGCGGATTTCACTTGAGGAGCAAGTAAAAGCTTTTCAATTTAATGTAACGACGGTCGAGTCGGGAATTGCTGCACTCGAGGAAATTAAACATAAAGGAATTGATTATTATCGACTCATTCTTTTGGATTGGCAAATGCCTGGTCTAGATGAGGTTGAAACGGCGAGAAGAATAAAAAAATACTTCAGGGGGTTTCGAATTCCAATAATTATAATGGTTACAGCGTACGGGTACGAATCTGTTGCGAGAGAAGCAAAAAAGTGGGCATTGATAATTTTCGCATTAAACCGGTAAACCAAAGCGTTCTCTTTGAAACAGTTTTACAAGCATTTATGCATGAAGAACCTTTAGAAAATGAAATAAATTTAATTGTTTTCGTTTCGATAAACTATTTTGCCTCCGCAAATTGTATATTCCACAGAACCAAATAGTTCCAAACCTATAAAGGGAGTATTTTTGCATTTTGAGAGGAGGAAGGACTCGTCGATGTAGATCTTTTTATTGGGATTGATGATGGTAATATCAGCTTTTTTGCCTACCTGAAGAATGCCGCAGTCGAGTCCCAAAATGCGTGCAGGATTTACTGTAAGGCAGCGGAATGCCTCGATGAATGAAAATCCGTGTTCGTTTATAAGAATTGAAATTATTAGCGGTACCGCAGTTTCTAAGCCAACAATGCCAAATGGTGCATATGCAATTTCTTGCATCTTTTCGTTGTTTGAATGAGGCGCATGGTCTGTTGCGATCACATCGATGGTTCCGTCACGAAGCCCTTCAATTATTTTGAGGCGGTCTTGTTCAGTTCTAAGAGGTGGGTTCATCTTCGCCATGGAAAGATATTTTGCAATTGCATCATCGGTGAGCGAAAAATAATGCGGAGCTGTTTCGCACGTAACTTTTATTCCGGAAGCTTTCGCACGACGAATAATTTCCACAGATCCACCCGATGAAACGTGAGCAATGTGAAGCCTCCCTTTTGTGAGGCGTGCTAATATTGTATCGCGTGCAATCATTACTTCTTCAGCTTCGCGCGGAATTCCTTTTAATCCCAATATTACAGAATTCATCCCTTCGTTCATAATTCCATCATCGGAAAGCGATAGATCTTCCGCATGGGAAATGATTGGTCGATTAAACATACGGGCATATTCGAGAGCCCTTCGCATCACCAATGAATTCATTACTGGTTTACCATCATCGGAAAATGCGATTGCACCAGCTTCAGCCAGTTCTCCCATTTCCGATATCTCTTCGCCAAGGCCTCCTTTTGTAATTGTGGCAATAGGGTAAACATTAATTGGCCCTTTCTCGGCTTCGAGTTTAATAAACCTCACAAGTGCTTGATTGTCAATAACGGGGGTTGTATTTGGCATTGTGCATACTGTGGTAAATCCGCTTTTCGCTGCGACATGCGATCCACCGATGATCGTTTCTTGATCTTCTCTTCCGGGTTCGCGAAAATGGACGTGCATATCGATTAAACCTGGAAGGACAATGCAAGAGCGAGCGTCGATTCGTTCGTATTCATCGTTTGGGAGTAAATTTTTTTCAATTTTCTCGATAATCGATCCTGATATTAATACATCGGCGACTTGATCAAATCCGCTCGCAGGATCGATTACCCGTCCCTGTTGAATTAAAATCTTCATACACGTTGCATAAAGTACAATTTTTTCTTGTTATCGTTATGCAATACCTTCTAACGGCGCACCGCCAGAAAGTAGATAAAAAATTGCCATCCGCACAGCCACGCCATTGGTCACTTGTTCATTAATAATCGCATTTGGGCTATCAGCAACGGCATCCTGGATTTCAATCCCACGATTCATTGGACCAGGATGCATGATGATTACATCTTTTTTACAACGCTTAAGCCGATCAGTGGTAAGCGCAAAGAGCTTATGGTATTCTCGAATGGATGGAAACATATTTCCTCGTTGTCGTTCTTTTTGAATTCGAAGCATTTGGATAACATCGAAATCTGGCAGAACATCGTCAAGATTGTAGGAAATCTCAACGCCGTATTGTTTAAATTCATCGGGGACAAGTGTGGGTGGACCGCACAGTGTTACTTTGGCTCCCAACATTTTAAACGCGCTGATGTCCGATCGGGCAACTCGCGAATGAAGGATATCGCCGATGATGCCGATATGTAATCCTTCAAGGCTTCCCCTCTTTTCCATAATCGAATAGGCATCGAGAAGGGCTTGAGTTGGATGAGCATGAAATCCATCGCCTGCATTGATGACCGATGATCGTATGTTTCGAGATAAAAAATGCGGTGCCAAAGACACCGCATGGCGCATCACGATAATATCGGCCTTCATGGCCTCAAGCGTATGGACGGTATCGATGAGAGATTCTCCTTTTACCACACTTGAAGTTTGCACAGAAATGTTAATTAAATCAGCTGATAGTCTTTTTGCGGCAAGTTCAAAACTTATGCGAGTTCGGGTAGATGGTTCATAAAAAAGAAGGCATACGGTTCTTCCGCGAAGCACTGGAACAGTTTTTATTGTACGAGTAAAAAGATCCTTAAAGTATTTCGCTGATTCACAGATTAATTTTATTTCATCAACTGTGAGCGATTCAATATCGAGTAGGTCTTTGCGGAGTAAGCCAGCCATATCCGATAAAGGTATGGTGCGTAATGCAGTATTATGTCAAATATTTTTTTCTAAAAAAATGTTTAAAAGTATATACGGCCAGTACCTTTCATAAGATGGCGCACTGCTGTGTCAAGTCCTTCGAGGGTTAGTTCAAACATCGGGAAGATTTCTCGAATAAGGCGACACGTGTGGATGAAATTCCACGATCGTGAAGGCAGAGGATTAAGCCATACGGAATCCTTAAATTTGTCGCGAATTCGTTGCAGCCACACAATTCCCGGTGTATCATTGTGATACCAATAATCGATTGCGCCATTTCGCCAGGTAAGCTCTGATGGTGCCATTTCTGCGTCGCCGACGATAATTACTTTATAGTCGCTATCTTCGTTTTTTATTACATCCATAGTAGAAACTGATTCGTTTCGCTCCACGTCCGTCCATAAGTCTTGATAGATACAATTGTGGAAGTAATAGTGCTTAAAGCGACTAATTTGGGAAGAAGCTGCGGAAAAAAGCATTTCGACCAAATTGGAATATGGTGTCATTGAACCTCCGACGTCCATAAGCAGCATAACTTTCGAGGCTTTTTTTTCTTTATTTTGCCATACGAATTCAAGTTCACCTGCATTTTTGCACGTCGCATCGATGGTTTCTTCAAGATTTAATTTTTCCTCAGGACCAATGGGCAAAAGAGAACGCAAGTGCGAAAGCGCAACTCTCATTTGACGGATATCGAGCGTAATGTTATTTGAGTAATTTCGAAACGTTCTTTTTTCAGCAATTTGTATTGCGCTTTTATGTCTCGATTCGCCTTGACCAATGCGAATTCCTGCAGGGTTGTATCCCCATGCGCCCTGCGTCGAGCGCCCTCCGGTTCCAATAGCCTTGTTTCCCCCCACATGGTTTTTGTAGTGCCCTTGTCGAAGTTGTTCTTCAAAATTTTTTAACACTTGATCGAGATCTAAAGCTTCAAGTTGCTTTTTTTCTTCTTCAGTAAGTTTTAATTCTTTTACTTTTTTTAACCCTTCCAAAATTTTCTCGAGAAGTTCGTCTGTTGTTTCGATATTTTTAAAGGTGTCCAAAAATGCTATATCGTAGCGATCAAAATGAATTTCGTTTTTTACTAAAATTGCGCGCGCAATGTAATAAAACTTTGTAAGGCTGCAATCATTAAGGTTCTGTGATAATGCTTTGTGGAGCATTAACCATTCATGCAGAGAAACTGGTACGCCCTGCGATTTTAGGTTGTAAAAAAAATTAATAAACATTTTTTGTAGTTCTTTGGCTCGAATTGAAGCTATAATGATTTTTGGATGAATTTAAAATCAAATCCATATCTTCTTTTTTCTTGAGCAGTGCGCCTAAAAATGGCAGCTCGTTTTCCACAATTTTTGGAGAAATGCCACCTGCTATCAGTGCCTGAATCCAGTCGAGCAATTCGCTCGTAGAAGGTTTCTTTCGAAGCATATCAAATTCGCGAAGCCAATAGAATTTTTTCAAGCATTCGCGCAATAACTTTTTGTCCAAGTCAGGGAAGTGTACTTTCACGATTTCTTCCATGAGGTTTTCATCGGGAAATTCAATATAATGAAACACACATCGACGTAAGAATGGATCGGGTAGTTCCTTTTCGCTGTTTGAGGTTATGATTACAATTGGCCGATGAATGGCTTTAATCGTTTCATCAGTTTCAGGGATATAAAAGCTCATTTCATCGAGTTCATTTAAAAGGTCGTTTGGAAATTCAATATCGGCTTTATCGATTTCGTCGATGAGAAGCACTACTTGTTCTTTTGATGCAAACGCAAGTCCCAATTTCCCGAGATGAATGTATTGTTTGATGTTTGAAACATCCTTATCGCCAAATCGGGAGTCGTTGAGACGTTGAACAGTATCGTACACATACAAGCCTTCTTTTGCCTTTGTTGTGGATTTTATATTCCACACGATGAGTTCTTTCCCCAAGCCTTTCGCGATTGAATGTGCAAGTAGCGTTTTCCCTGTGCCCGGTTCACCTTTCAAAAGGAGGGGTCTTCCCAGCGCAATGGATACATTAACGATATCGCGAAGTGCTGGCGATAAAACATAATCATCAGTTCCTTTAAAGTAATTCATGAGTAACACCTCTTTACAAATCGATTATTTCCATATCTTCTGGAAAAAATATTGCAATAGATTTTTCCCCAAGAAGTTCTTTGCATTTTTTTTGCTGTGTTTCCATATCCATCCCTGCGATTGGGTACATATGGACAATGTATGTTTTTTGAGGTAAAGCGTCGAGCTTTATTAATTTTACTATATCGCTCGTCGATATGTGGCCTGGGTATGTGTTAAAGTCAGTAATTGACCATTCGAGCACTGCAATATCAGATGATTTTAGGAGTTCAACCAGATTTTCACAGTAGCCGGTATCCCCACTTATGGCGAGTTTGCAGGTTGGAAGCTCGAAGAGATATCCAGTGGAAAATTCGCTGTGATTTAAGTGAAACGAACGCACGCTATACGAGGTTGCATTATACCATTCGCCATCTGACAGTTCGTAAAGTTTTACTTGAAATGGCAATGGATAATCCCCCAAAAATGGAAGAAAACGGTTATTGTAAAAATTATTCAACCCTTTTGGCCCTATTATTGTTAATGCCGTTTCTCGCCTACCAAGGTGATCCCACATTTCCCCCCAAAAAAGATCGGGTAGACCTGAAACGTGATCGATGTGAAAATGAGTTATAAATATCGTCGAAATATTTTTGTATTGAAAGTCGTCGTCATTAAGTCGGGGAAGTTGGTGATATGCACCGCCGCCAATGTCGACGAGTATTAATTCTCCATTAATAGAAATAGCCAACGACAATGGATTGCGTTTTGTCGCATTACAGGTTCCCGTTCCTAAAAATGCAAGACGTACTGCCATAATTTTTTACTAACAAAATTGCGATTTGTTTGGATTTTATTTTAAAAAGGCTAATTTTATGTAAATAATTTTTTTAAATATAATTAAACACCTAATTGCCAAAAAATAAAAGCCATCTCGGAAGATGGCTTATATAGGATCGAATGCCAATATGTTATTTATTGCTTAGGTGTAACAATTGATTTATTAAGTTGCTTCATTTGATTTATTTGATCCTGAACACCGCTGGTTGCCGATTCTTTTCTGGCTGAATCTTTTGCAGCGCTCATTTGGCTTCCTGCCTCTGCAACAGCTTCTTTTGCGGCTTGTTGAGAAACCCCTTTTGCTGCGTCGATTGTGGCTTTATCGCGCGCTTTTTGGTCTTCGACCGCAGCTTTATCTCTTGCCCGCTGATCTTCAACTGCGGCTTTGGCTTCTTCGCGTACCTTTTCGAGGTCTTCCCGATATTTCCGTTTTGCATCTTCGTATTGCTTTCGAATATCTTCGATTGCCTTTTCATATTGTTTTCGAATATCATCTCTCACTTCTTTGAAATTTCGAATAATATTTAGCATATTAAGCCTGTCGGCACTTATTTGTTGTTTCACAATATTTTGTCCAGGTATTACCACCGCTTCTTCATTTTTTTCGATGATGGTTGAATCTGAGGGATTCGAATTATTTATGCATTCCACTTTGCCATCGATACATGCAATTGATGCTTTCCCACCTTCTTCTTCAACCAAAAATTCAGTTCCCCGCACGCCAGCAGTAGCGGTTGGGGATTTAACGAAATAGGTATCGTTTTTCCCAAGTTTTTTCACTTTTGAAAATACTGCACCTTTATGTACAAAAAATTCTGAATCGCTGCTATTTTTCGTTATGTTTGATAGAAGTTTTTTTACTTCGATGTTAGTATTGCCAAGGACTTTTATTATATTATCGCCAAAAAATATTTCGGCTTGTGATTTATCACCTTTAGTGATGATAAACATACCTTCTTTTATGACGTCGCCAATTTTAGCTATTTGCTCACTTCCATTTGATTTTAGCATTACATCGCCAATTGTGAAGTTTATAAATCCTTGATTTGCAACAACGGTATCTTGTTGTTTTTTGCAATTCAAAATAATTATTTGAAGAATTAGAAAGAAAACGATAAAAATTTTTTTAATCACAGAACACCTCCTACAAAAAATGTGTTTTGGTGAATCGTGGGAACAATTAAAAATACTTATTATTTTATTGACCGTCAACAATAAAAATAAATTAAAAAATCATTAAAAAATGATTGATTATTTTAGGGAAAATATAAAAATTTATTTCTGAAAATAATTAAAAAATAAAAACTTTAAGGAATTGAAAAGGAATTGGAATTTCTATGGTTAAGTATGAGTTGATTATATTATTAGGAATTATTATAAAAGGAAAGGATTGTTTAGTAACATGAAAACAGCATATCTTTTTGATCCAATATTTATACAGCATGATCCGGGGTTTGGTCATCCGGAAAGACCTGAAAGGCTTGTGGCGATTCACTCAGCTATTTCTGAAAGCCCGCTTTGGAAAGAGCTTCTTGTCCTTAAGCCCCAAAAGGCAGATATTGAAATAATTGAAAAAAATCATAGCAAGAAATACATTGAAGAGGTAAAGCGCACGGCTGAAAAGGGTGGAGGTTATCTCGACATGGATACTGGCCTTTCGGCAAAATCCTTCGAAGCTGCCCTTTATGCTGTTGGAGCAGGAGTAGTTGCCTGCGATGCAATAATGGAGGGGAAGGCAGTTAATGGTTTTTGCGCAGTTCGTCCGCCAGGTCATCATGCGGAGTATGATTATGCATCGGGTTTTTGCTTGTTTAACAATGTTGCAATTGCTGCGCGGTATTTGCGTGAAAAATATGGGTGCGAACGAATTGCAATTTTTGATTGGGATGTACATCATGGAAATGGAACGCAACATTCTTTTGAGGAAGATGATACAGTATTTTACTTAAGCACTCATCAGATGCCCCTCTTCCCTGGAACAGGATCAGAGCGGGAAATCGGGAAAGGAAAAGGGAAGGGATATACCTTAAATGTTCCGTTAGAACCGGGAACGACGGAAAGAGAGTATTTGCATGCGTTTCGAAAGAAAATAATTCCTGCTATTGAATCATTCAAGCCCAATTTCATTTTAATCTCGGCGGGGTTTGATGCACATAAAAATGATCCATTGGCATCAATTAAACTCGAAAGTCGGACGTATTATACGATCACAAAAGAGCTAACCGAACTTGCCCAAGAACACTGTGGCGGGAAAATGCTTGCGTTTCTTGAAGGAGGATATAACCTCACAGCGCTTTCTGAAGGTGTGTTAAATATGATGGAAGCTCTCGTTGAGAGTGCGAAAGAGCGTTAAGTCTGTTAATTATCCCATGGGTGAGTGCGGTACAGGTGGATTAGGTTGCATTTTAGAGAGCAATAATTAATAATTTTCAATGGCTTAGGAGGAATTACTGTGGCACTTACGCCGTTAATGTGGGTTGCGATTGGGGTAATTTGTATAGGACTTGAAATTGTGGTGCCGGGTTTTATCATTTTTTGGTTTGGCTTAGGTGCATTGCTCACCTCAGCGGGCATCTTTTTAGGTTTAATTAGCACTGAAGATGGAGCGATCCAATGGGCTGCGTTTTTCATTTTATCGTTGATGTGTGCAGGAGGGTGGCATTTCTATCTCAAAAAAATGTTTAGAGGAAAAGAAAAGTTAGAAGAAAGGGATCCTACTCTCAAAGAGTTAAAAGGCAGAGTGATAAAAGTGATTCTGCCACACATACCGGGAGAAGTGGAACTGTATAATCCCTATCATGGAATAAAGCGATGGCAGGCGGAGGCTGATGAAATAATAGAAGAAGGATGTGAAGTTGTGGTCCATGAAGCGCGAGGAATACGACTTTACGTTACAAAGATGAATAAGTAAAACACATTTTTAATAAATTTTAATAAATGGGAGGTTTTAATTATGGGATATCTATTAGTTATTGCGATTGCAATATGTGTGGTGTTGTTAATATACAAAGGAGTAAAGATTGTACCGCAAAAAGAAAATTGGATTGTTGAAAGGTTTGGGAAATACACTACCACCTTGAAACCAGGACTTAATCTTATCAATCCAATTTTTTCAATAGTGGCGCAAAAAGTTGATATCCGTGAGACAGTGCTGGATTTGCCCAAACAGACGACAATTACCAGTGACAATGCATTGATTGAAGTAGATGGGATTGTATATTATAAAGTAATGGATCCATTCAAATCATATTATGGGATAGATAATTTGCGTTATGCAATTCAAAATCTTGCACAAACGACGCTCCGTTCGATAATGGGGAAAATGACCCTCGATGAATCGCTCTCTTCACGCGATAAAATAAATGCAGAACTTTTATCAATTTTAGACGAAGCCACCGATGCATGGGGAACAAAAATTACGCGCGTTGAAATTAAGGACATCACACCTCCGCAAGATATTATTAAAGCGATGACCTTGCAAATGAAAGCAGAACGCGAAAAGAGAGCTCGTATTTTAGAAGCAGAAGCGAAACGCGAGGCTGCGGAAAAAGAAGCTGAAGGAGAAAAACGAGCGATTATATTAAAGGCGGAAGCGCGCAAAGAAGCGGCCGAAAAAGATGCAGAAGCTCGCGAACGTCTGGCAAAGGCAGAGGCCAATGCCTTGAAGTTTGTATCGGAATCGTTAAAAATTTCTGGAGGTGATCCGGTAATGTATCTTTTGGGTCAAGAATACGTGAAAGGGATTGTAAGGCTGGGAGATTCAACGAACAGCAAAATTGTGGTTTTCCCAGCTGATGTGATTGAATCTATCAAAAATATTTTTAAAAATAAATGATTCAGTGAGGTAAAAATATGGGTATTACGAGTTTAATAGGATTGCTCATCATAGGACTTGTCGCAGGATGGTTAGCAGGGGTAATGTGGAAAGGGCGGGGATTTGGTATAGTAGGTAATATTGTGGTAGGCATAATTGGTTCGTTTATTGGTGGCGTGATGGTAAGATTCGTGGGTTTTATCCCGCAAGGGACAATTGCGTCGATTGTTACTGCAGTGATTGGTGCGTTGGCATTATTATGGATAATCAATCAAATTAAAAAATAAAAAGTTTTTTGGGAAGAATTTTTTAACAAATATCAGCAAGAAGCCTTCAGTATTTTGTTTTATTTACATTGAAAACCATTTTAGCAATAGGTAAAGAAATTTTGCGTTCATTGAAGAATAAAATCCACAGCATTTCGGTGGTAATTTGTTGATTTTGGCATGCGTACGAAAGTTGCGATTCTTTTTGGTGTTATGATTTTTACTTCTATTTTTGTGTATTGGGTAGTATGTGGAAGCAATCAGAAAATTTATTTCCAAAAAGCCCTTCTCACTTTTCGTTTTGATGATTGCTATGCTTCGCAACGATTTGCTTTCACGGTATTAGACAAAAATCAAATGAAAGCTTCAATATATTGTATTACTGGATTTGTCGGTGCTGTGGGATATCTTAACTGGAATGAGTTGCAAACAATTTCAAAAAGGGGTTTTGAAATTGGTTCGCATACCCATACGCATTCTTTATATCATTTATTATTAAAAGATCATTTCGAGAATGAGATGCAAAAAAGTTTGGAAACTTTAAAAAAACATAATATTATTGCAACATCATTTGCATGGCCATATGGTTTTTCCATGCTTGGATCAGAAATGATTGTAAAGCGTTATTTTGACAGTGCTCAAGGGTATCCATGGATTGGAAGATTTCGTCTCAATGGGAAAAATGCGAATAAGTTTTCTCTAATCGCATCAGTTCCTTCAAATGCGGAAGAATTTGAAACATTTCTCAATATTGCAATAAAAAAAAGAGCATGGCTCATCGTGTGCTTTCATAAGATCGGTGAAAAAAATGAACGCTTTACAATTTCGTATAACGATTTTATGCGAATTGTCGAAATTGCATTAAAGATGAAACGAAAGGGGCTTATTGATATTGTTACTTCTTCCGAAGGGATACAACGGTTAGATCAATGTGACTCTCGATGAAATTAGTTTACAAAACTGTTTTTAAAAACTCCCGTATTTTTTTTTCATATTCTTTTTTGTTAGTCCAAAAGGATTCAGAATGCTTGGCGCCTGGACAGATGTAAATAGCTTTTTTCCCGGAGTATGTATTGAAAAGCCGTTGACCCATTTCCGTTGGAATATAGGTATCGGCACCACCATGAATAAAAAATATTGGTGCTGTTGCTTTTTGAAGCGAATTAATTGGTGAGATTTCGTGAAAGAAAAACCCAGCACGAAGTTTTGAAAAAAAAGACGCAACATAATATAGCGGAAACGGCGGAAGATTGAAATCGGATTTTAATCGGTATTTTAAAAGTTCTGGTAAGGAGGTAAAAGAACCATCGGATATGTAAAATGCAACTCGGTTATCTATCGCAGCATGCTGGAGTGCGATTGCAGCTCCAATTGACTCGCCATGTACGCCCACCAATCCTGAACCGCCAAGTTTTTCAAGCGCCCAGCTTACGACAGCTTTTAAATCATCAGCTTCAAAATATCCAAACGTAACATCGTCCCCCCCGCTTTTCCCATGGTGCCGATGATCGTACATTAGTATATTGAATCCTAATTGCCTGAAGATGTCCATGTACTTAACAGATCCCAAAAGCGAAAACGAAAAACCATGCGCAAATATTATTGTTTTTTTTGAATTGTGCGAGGCAAGATACAACGCGTGCAATTTGTAACCATGAGGCGATTGAATGAATACAACTTCAAAGGGAAGCGATTTGAATGTTTCTTCTATTATTCGTCCTTTTGATAATTCTATTCGATATGTTTCTTCATACGATTTTATTTTTGGTTTTATGACCAATCCAGAAAAATACCAACCCGCAATCCCTAACGAGGAAATGATTAGCAAAAAAGCAGCACAGCTGATGATTAATATTTTTTTCATCGTTCTCAAATTAACGAGAAATATAATATTTAAAAATTTTTTGTCAAATCAATTTCTGAAATTTGCTTGATTATTCGTCTGCGCACACATGCATTGTTAAGAGAATAATTGTTTACAATTAAACAAGTAGTGCGCTTATACCCAGACGATAGGAATATCAATGAACATGCTTGATCAATTGAACAATAACCAACGGGAAGCTGTCATGTTTACAAATGGACCGCTGTTAATACTTGCGGGTCCAGGCTCAGGGAAAACGCGAGTAATTACCCATCGGATCGCGTATTTGATTAAAGAAAAATTAGTCCCGCCAAGTGCGATTTTCGCAGTGACCTTTACAAATAAAGCATGCGAAGAAATGAAAAAGCGCGTCATCGATATGATTGGTCCTATTGCACGCGACGTGTTCATTAAGACGTTTCACTCAGCATCAGTCTATATTTTGCGAAGATATGGAGACCGAATTGGCATTCCAAGCAATTTTGCGATTTACGATACTACAGACCAAGAATCCGTGGTGAAAGATATTTTGATGTCAATGAACATTGATCCACACAGAGTGAAACCATCTTCGTTAGTTGCAAAAATTTCGGAGATAAAAGAGCGAGAAGAATACATCGATGGAATAGAGGTGACAACTCTTTTCCCGAAATATTCCTACTTTGACTTTAAAGAGTTGTTTGATGAATACCACAAGGTTTTAGAAAAAAATTGCGCACTCGATTTCAACGATTTGCTGATTCGGTGCGTTGAATTGTTACGAAATGTACCTGAAGTGTTGGAAAAACTTCAGTCGCGCTGGAAATTTTTCATGATCGATGAATACCAGGATACCAATCATGCGCAATATCTTTTAGCGATGCTCCTTTCTCGTTCAAGTAGAAATATTTGCGTTGTGGGCGATGATGACCAATCGATCTACTCCTGGCGAGGAGCTGATATTCGCAACATCCTTGAGTTTGAACGAGATTTCCCCGATGCGAAGGTGATTGTGCTTGAGAAAAATTATCGTTCTCATGCGCGAATTCTTGATGCGGCGAAGGCTGTTGTAAAAAACAATGTACAAAGAAAAGAAAAGAACATTCAATCGATCAAGAACGATGGCGAATTGCCAGTGTACTGCCGTGCAGCAAATGAAAATGCCGAAGCAGCATTTGTTGTGGGGAAGATAACCGAAATCCACAAAAATGAACGAGTGCCGTATTCTGGATTTGCGGTTTTTTATAGAACTAATGCCCAATCGCGCATATTCGAAACTGTACTCCGCGGATCGCGAATTCCGTACAAGATTATAGGTGGATTAAAATTTTTTGATCGTAAGGAAATAAAAGATTTATTGTACTATCTTCGATTTATTGTCAACACGCAAGACCTCGTTGCGTTGAAGCGAATTATTAATATACCTCCACGAGGTATTGGAAAAGCTACCATTGAAAAAATACAGGATGCGGCTTATCGGCATAATATCGCCGAATGGGATGTAATTATGAAAGCTGAAGAATTGAAAATTGAATTGCCAAAAGGAGTCGCAGAATTCCGTAACATCATCGCCTCAGCAATTGATAATATCCCGAATGTGCCACACAAAATTCGCCTTGCGGATTACGTGGTTTCAATTTTTGATTCAACGGGGTATATTGAGGAATTAAAAAACGAAAATAGTCCTGAAAATAAATCGCGCCTTGAAAATATCGAAGAGCTTATCAATGCGATCTATGAATATAGTGAACAAAATCCCGAGGCAACCTTGCAAGAGTTTCTTCAAGATATTGCTTTGCTTACATCGGAAGAAGATCCTGAGTTACGCAAAAATATTAATGCTGTCAATCTTATGACAGTTCACAATGCAAAAGGCTTGGAATTCCCTGTGGTTTTCCTTACAGGCATGGAGGAAGGATTGTTCCCACATGTAAATTCTCAGGATACAGAAGAAGGTATTGAAGAGGAACGAAGGCTTTGCTATGTGGGAATCACGCGTGCAATGAATAAACTGTATATCACAAGCGCTGAGTTGCGAAGGCAATGGGGAAATATTTCTTATCGACAACCATCTCGATTTGTTTTTGAAATTCCACAACAACTTAGAAGAGACTTATATTTTTGCGATATTGAAGGTGAAGTCGAACTCGATGATCAATGTGAACAACAAATTAATTACTGCAAAACTCGTCAATGTGATTTTGCCGATAGTGTGGGTTGGAATGGTTTGCGCTCATTGTCGGGAGGAAGCAATTTCAAAGTTAGCGATTTAGTTTCGCATCCCCGTTTTGGTTATGGGAAAATTGTGAGAATAGAAGGTTTTGGCGAAAATGTAAAGCTCACTATCGATTTTGAACGCGGGGAAAGGAAAGTATTTCTTGAAAAGTACACTCCTTTGGTAAAAATTCGTTAACAATGTTCATCTCGTTTACTTTTTGCGTTTAATCGGCAATAACCCGTTTTTTCGGTTTTTTGGATTGCTGGGGCGATTTAATCGCAATGAGTCGTCGGGGTTGTTTTCTTTGGTTATCTAGAAAAGTTGTCGATGGGGCGTGAGTGGATGTTTCTGATGGAAATGGTTGTTTAATGAGTGTGCTGTTTTCAATTCGGTAATAAGTATCTGCAATGTTAAGAAACCTCGTCTCATGCGTTACTACGACAAAAGCAATTCCTTGAGTTTTTCGAATATCATTAAAAAGCGAAATAATCTGGTCAGCGGTATCATCGTCTAAATTTCCTGTTGGTTCATCTGCCATCACGATTTTTGGTCTGTTTATTATTGCACGGGCAATGGCCACGCGTTGTAATTCTCCGCCCGAAAGCGTGCGAGGATAATTGTGGATAATACGCTCAAGTCCTAAATATTCGATGAGGTAATCGACATCCTTTCTTCGGTTTTGGCTAAAAGGGTTTATGATAGTCGGATAGAGAATGTTTTGATATGCGGTGAGGTCTGGGAGCAGGTTAAAGAATTGAAAAACAAAACCGATTGTTTTGTTTCGAAAACGCGATCGCCGAAAATCGCCCCACCGATAGATGTCGTTGCCCATAAAAAGGACTTGCCCGCTTGTAGGTTTTAAAAGCCCTGACATGATTCCCAAAAGTGTACTTTTCCCACTACCAGATTTTCCCATTATGATGTTTATGGTGTTTTCTTTAACAGTAAACGTAATGTTGTTTAACACATTGCGTTCTTTAAATGACATAGATACGTTTTGCACGGAAAGCATGTTTGGACGCTCCTATTTAGATGAAATTGAATGTACGTGCATGATTACTTTCGCGATGCTTTAAAGAGATTTATATTCGATGCAAAAATTGCAGGCAATAATGCCGAAAGCGAAGAGATTACGATTGAAAAGAAAATTGAAAACCATAAAAGGTTTTCAGAACTCGACGTTACAACAATGTTTCGCAGAGCAGGTATCCACTGTCCTATCTTTTGCGATGCATAGGAAAGCATGCGATCGCCCAGAAAAAAGCCAATCGCACCCAAAAGTGTTCCGACGATTGCGGATTCAAGCACAAATTCGAGGATGATGCGCAACTTCGAAACGCCAATGATTCGTTTCAAAGAAAAACTATAACTCCGAATGTACACGATATTTAAATACGAATTGAAAATTGAAATGATAGTAATAAATAATAAAATTCCTATTACTGCGTACGAAAACCTGTCGATGATTTCAAGGGCTTTATTGGTTTTGCTCGCAATATCTTGTTGCGATTCGACGACAAGCCCCATATTTTGAATCCTTCGAGCAACTTCAGGTAGATATTTTTGCTCCTTCACGGTGGCAATTGCCATGATGTATTTGTAGCCTCGCTTTTTAAGTCCAAGTTCTTTTCTTTTCATTTCTGCAAAGCTTGTGATATATTCGCTTGGCACAAGGACAGTTGGGAATGGGAAAACATCTGCAAATCCCAGGAGCGTACTTGGGATTTGAAGTTCTTTTTCGGGCCGATTTTCCATTGGGGGTTCAAAAATGAGAATATTTAACGGCAGACCTTTAAGCGCATTTTCTTCGAGCGGGGGCATATTTTTGATGACCAAAAATTCATTGAGCATTTCAATCACCAATTTGGGAGCCACAATGGGCACAGGTTGTGTATTTTTGAAATTTTGCCAACCTATAATTTTCCCTTTTAAATATTCTTTGCTCACTCCGCAGATTGGCACATAAGGATAGCGCGTATATCCAAAAAGGCTTATGTGGAGCTTTGTTTTAAAATCGAGTCGAACAACCTTATGCATGGTTTGAATTTCAGGAAATGCGGCAATGCGGCGAATTTTTTCAGCCGAAATCTCACCGCTAATGCTCGATGACGGGGTAATAATATTATTTTTTCGAACATTTGGTGGGTAGATAACGATTTCGTTGATTGCTAACTTGCCAAAAATATTGGTTTCCAGATATCGTTTTACCGATTCGCGAAATGGTATGTACATAACAACAAATGCGATGAGAATAATGATCCCAAAGCTTGAGATCATCGTGCGGAAAATATTGCGAATTGAATCTTTTGTGATAAGGGCAATATTGCGTAGAATGTAAAACATCCTGTACTTTTCCTCTTTAATTTATAAATAATATTATGTTATGTTAAACCGCTCAGCATTAGGCACAAATAATGCACAAAACAAATTGTAAAATTTTAGTTATTTTGTAAAGGATATTTTTCCTGTAAAAAGTCTTGGAATTTTTTGTGAAACACAATTAAGGAGAAAGAAAAATTGTTGAATATGTGTAAATAGTACCTTATTTTATTTTATCAGAAACATTGTAAATATTTTTTAGGAGAACACAGCGATGGTATCAAAAAAGATAACGGAATTTCTGGCAATGGCGATATTGATGATACTGGTAACGCATTCTGGGTATGCGGAAAAATCTGTGATCGTATTTCCGTTTTATGATGCGAGTGGTGATGTTTCCATTGGAAAAATAATAGCTGAAAAAGTTGCATTGCAAAAATTTTACGATATCCATTTTGTTTTGTGCGAGAGCAATAAAGCTGTAAATATAATGAATAGCGAGGAAATAAATCGCGCTTTTGAGGTAGCGCATGATAAAAAATCAACCCATGTGATTTGCGGAACAGTTGAGCGTTCGTATGGGGACGGTTATCTTGTGAAAGCAGTGCTGCTTCACTTGCCCAAAAAACAGAGTGTATATGCGACTGAATACTTTATTCAATCTACCGATCAGCTCGACGATGGTGCCAGAACGATTGCGGGAAGATGTGCTCTTTTTTTGCACAATAAAATGTGCGATAAGATAGAAGAAGTTCGAATTGTCACTGACGACGAAAGAGGTTCGATATCTATTCAATGGAATAAAAAGATGGGAATTGAAGAGTATGCAATTTATCGTTTACCACTAGAAACTGGCCCGCCTATTAAAATTGCTGAAGTGAAAAACACAAATGAATTTTTTGATATTGGTGCAATTCGAGGGATAGAGTATCGTTATGGAGTTGCACCTATCATCGAAGGGATTTCATGTGAAGCGTTGGCGCATTATAGTGCGCATCTTCGCATACCGCCACCAGAAGGATTGAAGATTGACGAAGAGAAAAAAAAGAAGACAGTAACCGATAAGCAAATTGCAAAGGAGTTAAAAAACGATATAGTGAAAAAGCATCTCGAGTTCCTTTCCAATTATTATATGCATCCGGTGAAATTGAATCTTGCGCTTTACATCGGGAGATCGTACATCGAAAAACGTCAGGTCATTGCGCTTTCGGACTTTGAAAATTATGAAATTGATCGCGAAAAGAAGCAAATCGTTCTCATAGGGAAAAACAAAAATTATATCGTCGGAATGGCTGCTGCAGCGTTTTTTGCCTTTTTGGAAAAGGCAGAAGAGAAAAAAATTCCAGAAGTAACGGGACTTATCGATAGGCTTTTCAAAAACGCTATTGCGTATGTTGTTCCGCGCGGTGAAAAACCCATTAAAGACGAATATGGACACACAGTTTTTTTGCCATACTATGAAGCAATAGGATTAAGCACAGAATATTTCAAAAATTACTCCAAATGGGAAAGCAATACGATTATGATGAGCACAAGCGATGAAGAGTTGAAAAGAAAGATGAAAGCTGCACAACAAAGAGGCGGAAATATTGAATGATGCTTCACTAAAATTAAATTTTTTTGCTAATAAAAGAAAAATTTTAAATATCCGAATGCGATGATTCAATACAAATAGTATTGACACGATGAACAACTGGCATTACATCGTCATCGGGGATAAGAGTAAAGAGGTTTTGATGATGAGAAAAATTTTTGCATGTTTCATGCTTGTTGCTTTACTTTCTTCGACGTGCGGGTATCGCGGATATGTCCGATGGTTTCGACCAAAGATAGAAATTGCAGAATTAATAAAAGCAAAAGAAGAAATAGATAGCACAACAAACCCAGCGAAAAAATATCTCATTGAAAGCAATTTGCGAGATGAACTGGTAGGAATTAAAAGTGCAGTAGTAAAAGAAGTGCTCCCTTCAAACAATATCGATTATAATTTTTGTGTTGTTGTTGAGATTCCTTATGAGAAGGGCTATGTGGAATGTTATTTATATTCAAAAAATGTTTATGAAAAAGAAGATATTGCGACGCTTGCGCGATTGCAAAAAGGGAAAACGATAATAAACGCCGTAGGTGAATTTAATAGATTTTTTACACTGCTCGATGATGCGTTTGTCAAAATTGAGTTAATAAACACTGCAATTACCATTGTCGGGGAGAAATAGTATGGGGACATCTTATATTCAAGAGCTTTTCGCTGAAAGAATAGGGGGCAGTAAGTTCGGGAAAGAAGATAAAATATATAAATTTGAAAAAATTAAAAGAGCAAAAAGGGAGGCAATTAGAGACAATCCTGGTATTGAGCTAATTGATTTAGGAGTGGGAGAACCTGATGAAAAAGCGTTTGATGTAGTTATTGAAGCATTGAAAGAGGAAGCGGAAAAACCAGAAAATAGGGGTTATGCAGATAATGGAATTGAAGAGTTCAAAATTGCTGCTGCACGCTACCTGGAAAATGTGTTTGGGGTAAGAGGGATAAATCCACAAACTGAAGTTGTGCATGCAATAGGATCAAAGTCGGCTTTGGCAATGATGCCATCGGCATTTGTAAATCCAGGGGACATGGTGATTATGACGGTGCCAGGATACCCCGTGTTTGGGACTCATGCGCAATGGTATGGAGGCGTGGTGCATAATGTGAAGCTTACAAAAGAAAATAGTTTTTTACCTGATTTAGATTCCATCCCAGAAGATGTATGTAGGAAAGCAAAAGCGATGGTGTTGAATTACCCAAATAATCCAACAGGTGCGTGTGCTGATGAGGAATTTTATAAAAAAGCCATTGCTTTTGCAATGAAGCATAAAATATTGTTAATTGTCGATGCGGCATATGCAGCGCTTACCTATGGGAGAAAGCCACTCTCGTTTTTGAGCATTCCTGGGGCAAAAGAAGTTGGGGTGGAAATTCATTCCCTTTCCAAATCGTTTAATATGACGGGCTGGAGGATCGCGTTTGTTGCTGGTAATGAACTTGCCGTTAGCGCTTTTGCGATGGTGAAGGATAATTACGATTCTGGCCAGTTCAAAGCTATTCAAAAAGCTGCTATTGTTGCATTGAATAATTATCACCTTACGGATAAGATGAGAGATAAATATGAACGTCGATTAAAAAAGCTTGTTGCAATTTTGCGAAAGCTCGGTTTTGATGCAGAGATGCCCAATGGTACATTTTATTTGTATGTTTCATGCCCAAAGGGAATTCGTGGAGGAAAAAGATTCGAAACAGCTGAAGAGTTTTCACAATATCTTATACGGGAAAAACTCATTTCTACAGTGCCATGGGATGATGCAGGCAGCTTTGTGAGATTTTCAGCAACATTTGAATCAAAGGGAATTGAAGATGAAGAACGGATTTTACACGAAGTTGAAAAAAGGCTTAGCGATGTCCAATTTGAATTTTAATTTCTTTTCGTTTCAGATTTAGGTGTGGGAATGTAGATGAAAAAGAAAGCAATATATGTTACCTTTTCTCTATCTGTTGTAATTGTTGTAAGCATCGCGTTACTTTTAATATGGTATTTTCAAGTAAAAGAAACTGTCTCTTATGATGAGATTCTGCATGCAGAGGTATTAGCACCTATCACGGTGTTGCGCGATGAAAATGGAATCCCATTAATACGAGCAGAAAAAATAGAAGATGCGCTCCTTGCGTTAGGGTATGTGCACGCGCAGGATGGGATAATTATTGCGGATTATTATCGCGCTATTGCAAATGGCATGCTGTCGGCTCGTATAGGCGAGAAGGCGCTTGTAATTGATAAATTGTCGCGAACATTAAATTTTAGGGGAAAGGCAGAAAGAATATTTCGCGAGTTCGAGAAGAGATACTCATCGTATTTCATTGCATATACAAAAGGGCTCAATTTATTTTTAAAAAGAAATTACCACGATATTGCTGCGGTCAGTAATATAAGTAATGTTGAATGGGTCGCGGAGGATTCAATAGCAATCCTTTTAATGCTTGATTGGTGTTTCTCTTTTTTACAAAATCGAGAACTTGTGTATATCTTTAAAAATCAAAACCTTCGAAACGAGGTGAAGAAAATTTTTCCTTCCTGGCTGATAGGAGGATATGATGAAAATGAGAAAAATAATATATTTCTTTTGAAAGAATTACAAAAAACAGTCCAAAAGTATGTGGGTTTGTTTAATCGAGGTTTTGCATTTTACATCCCTGAATCCATAACTGCTGATGAAAAGTCAGCATTTGCGTTTAATGCAGAAAGCCTTGCAAACATCTATCCTGTGTGGTATCCTGTTCGAATAGAAGTGAAAGGGAAATCGGTAATCGGTTTAACCGCTGTTGGATTGCCATATATCTTCTCTGGGAGAAATGAAAAATTTTCTTTTGCAGGTTTTAATCTTAGCATTGATGTGCAAGATTTTTATAGAGAAATAACAAGAAAAAAAGGACAAGGAACTGAATGCTTAATACGTGGCAGGTGGATTGAAGTACCATTTAAAGATGAGAAGATAGAAATTCGAAAAGATGAAGCCATATCTGACACAACAGCATATCAGGTCCGCTGGAAAGAGGATTGCCCAATAATAAGCGATGTATTTAAAGGGAAATTGCCTTCGGATATTATTTCCGTTAAAGGCATAGAACCATCACAAGAATATTTTAAATTCCTTTTTGACCTTCCTTTTGCGGAAGGATTATCTCATGCGCATCGAATGTTTACGAATGTGATTTCGATACCCAAGGTGTATCTTCTTGCAACGAATGAAAAAGGAATTCTTGCATTTTTAGGAGCTATATCACGGCGTAATATTGGTAATGTAATATTAAGGGGCGATTTGTATTACGGTTATGAACCAACAGTACCGATTGGGGCATATTTCAGCGAAGAACGTGGAAAACAACTCGTCGTTGGAAGCGAGATGCTTGCAGTGCTCCCACCTGTTTTGCAGCACAGAAAAGTTTTCAACGATACGTGGCGCTATGAACGCATAAATGAACTCATCAGGGAACGTTCTGCACAACCACATTTAATAAAGGATATCCTTCACGATACGGAATCACAAATTGCTAAGAAATTTACCCCAATATATAGTAGTCTTCTCGATAAAATTCCTATCCCTTCAGCAAAACTTAGCAAAATTTATTTTAAAAATTGGGATTATTTCGCACAAAAGGATTCGGTTCCCTCTGCAATTATGAATGTGGTGTTGAATAGATTTTTCTTCGAAACTATATACGATGAGCTAGGAGATGATGCATATCACGCGCTGGAGCATTATTATTGGGCGATGGAGAATTTTGCCCAAATCGCAAAAGATGAAAATTCACCCGTTTTTGATGATTTGAAGACTGAAGATCGCGTGGAAACAAGGAGCATGATTTTTGATCGTGCATTCATTTACGCATTAAAGTTTCTCAATGAAAGTTTCGGACCTTATATGAATCAATGGAAATGGGGACGGTTGCATAAAGCAAAATTACAAATCCCATTATTACGTAAGGAGTCGCTTGTGCGAAAAGAATTCATGAAAACGTATCTATACAAAATTTCGGGCGATGATTCTACAATATTCAATGCACCAGTGGATATGAATAATAGATATCGCGCTAAATCTGTTACCGCTTTTTCTGTCGCATTTTATAATGGTGCATTTATTTCACGGGTTGCGGGTATCTCTATGAATCCTCTCTCCGAATTCAGTAAATTTTATATGAACAATAGATATTTTGTTGAGTTTGATAGTAATTCAATAAAACATGAAATGAAAATTCTTCCTATAAAATAAATAAATTTCGAAAACTTAACGATATTTTTCTCGAATTTTGGAAGATTGCATTGTTTATTGTGTTATACAAAATGGAAACATTTGATTTATGGACTGCACAGAGTTGATAACACGATTTCGTTAAAAGAGTGAAATCCCTAAGTTAATGAGAATATCGTTTCGCAATTCGATGATCTGTTCATCGGGGGGGAATTTTTCTAAATATTGCAGGCACGCAATATATGCCATTAAAAATTCTCCCATTTCGTAATAGACGCTAATAATGTTATAATAAATTTCACTTATGCTTGGGTTCAGCCTTAATGATTTATAGTAATAGTAGAGCGCTTTTTCGTATTCGCAAATTTCCCAATATACATTACCAAGATTAGCTAAAATTAGGGCATCATGTGGATAAAGTTGAACTGCTTTTTTGAGAATAGTTAGCGCTGATTTAAACCTCCCCATTTCGCACAAGGTAATTCCTAGGCCATTGAGTATATCGGGATCGTAACCGTTTAATTTTACACCGATGTTGAAAAGCTCGAAAGCTTTTCGATATTGTCCAATATCGACATACTCGTATCCAAAATCGATTATGCGATAACGATCTTTTCTAACAATGGTAAGTTCTTCAGGACTAAGAATTTTTTTTAATCGTTCGTTATAGCGTTTGATGTCGTTCATAAGGAATTCACGTCATGATAAGAATAAGAAAATGTAAACATGTTGTGGTCTACTTAATTTACTATGAAATTTGCGCATCGGTATTGTCAATACAAAAGCGGAATTTTTTTGGATTGTATATTAGAGAAACTTTATTCTTAAATAATAGAATTAACGCATGTATCTCAATTTCATGATTGACTAAATTACCCTTTGTATTAAAAGCTATATATTCCCTTTGGAGAAAATTTTTTGCCTACGTGATGAAAATTAACTGCTGGAGGTTAAGAAAGTATGGATAAGATATTTTATCCTGAATCGCTGGTGATTATTGGGCTTTCACCTAAGCCAAATAATATTCCACGAATGATCTTAGAGAATCTATTGCGATGGGGATATCGAGGGAGAATTTTTGGAACAAATCCGCGCACGGAAGTTTCACATGTCGATGGAATTCGAATGTATAAAAATATCGCCGATTTACCAGAAGTCCCTGACTTGGCAGTATGCCTTGTTCCGGCAAAATTTGTTCCCGATTATGTTGAAGAATGTGGGAAAATAGGCATTAGGCGAATGGCAATACCGTCAGGGGGATTTTCGGAATTTGGGGAAGAAGGAAAGAAATTGTCGGAAAAACTTATTGAAAACGCGAAAAAATACAATATTCGCTTTGTTGGTCCAAACGGACTTATGGTTGCCAATACGGCAAATGGCCTTTGTTTACCATTTGTCCCATTGTATCGCCCCCCGAAAGGGAAAATGTCCATCATTACCCAAAGCGGTGGTGTGGGATTAATGATGTGGAATCTCATGATGGATGAGCATATTGGGATGGCTAAGTTTGCAAGTATTGGAAATAAATTAGATCTCGATGAGGTCGATTTTTTAAAGTATCTTGGCGATGATCCCGAAACCGATATTATCTGCATGTATCTTGAAAGTATCATGCGAGGCCGCGAGCTTGTGGAACTTGCGAAAAAGATTAATAAACCGATAGTAATTTATAAATCTAATATCACAGATGCAGGGAAACGAGCGGCGATGAGCCATACGGCGGCGATTTCAAATGATGAAGATATAATTGATTCTGCATTTGAAGAAGCCGGTATTATTCGCATACGCAATTACAATGACTTCATTGCAGTGGTAAAGGCTTTTCAACTTCCACCAATGAAAGGAAACAGAATTATGGTGATGAGCCCTGCGGGCGGCTTTTCTGTAATTGGAGCAGATCTTTGTGAACAGGCTGGTTTTGATTTTGCAGATCCAGGCGACGATTTTTATGAGAGCCTTCAGAGTTTTGCAAATGCAGGTGTTATTAAGTTTTCAAATCCACTCGATATGGGTGATATCTATGACCCGCAAATGGTTGCACACGTTGTTGTTTCGGTAATGCATAATGAGAATGTTGATGGTGCAATAATCATAAGCCAACGACCCAAAATGCCAGAAGGGGATAATGTGTTTTATGGTATGTTTTTGAGCGATCTTTCGAAAGAGACCTATGGCGCGATTTTATCATCGGGAAAACCCCTTGGCATTTGCCTTTATGGCCTTTCTTCGTACATGCATGTGGTGAAGCAAAATGTGAATTTCCCAATTTTTAATAATCCCGAAGAAATGGTGCGAGCGCTTGCATTTCAAAGGGATTACTATGCGCGGAAAGAACAATTAAAACACATTGACACGAAACAAACGATTGTCGATGCGCGGGCAAAGGAATGGATAAATTCGCATACTGGTGTTATTGGTGAGGAGTCATTAGAGGTACTCTCGTTATATGGGATACCGGTAGTTTTGTCCGGGATTGCTCATAGCGAAGATGAAGCGGTGAAAATTGCAAAAGAAAAGGGTTTTCCAGTGGTAATGAAGGTCGTTTCTCCTGATGCAGTGCATAAAACTGATGCAGGTGGAGTGTTGTTAAATATTAACAGTGAGGATGAAGTAAGAAAAGGATTCTGCCTTATTAGAGAAAATCTATTTGCATATAAAAAAAATGCAACGTTTATTGGTGTGCGCATCCAGAACATGGTGAATGATGGATATGACATGTTTATTGGAGGGAAATTCGATCAGTCTTTTGGTCCAGTGATATTTTTTGGCTTTGGTGGCATATTTGTCGAAATTTTTAAAGATATTGCATGCTTGTTATGCCCTGCGGAAGAAAATGAAGTGCGCAAAAGGATTGCAAAACTTAATTCGTATAAGATGCTGAAAGGCGCAAGGGGAAAGACAAGAGCAGATATCGATGCATTTGTTAGTGCAGTTGTCCAGACATCGAAGCTACTTGCGGCGTTTCCCCAAATTCGCGAATTGGACATTAATCCTTTCCGAATTTTTAACGATGGGAAGGGAGCGGTTGCGCTTGATGCACGAATGAGGATTGAATTATGAAACTTAAACGCTCTTGTGGTGTATTGCTACATATTACGAGTCTACCGGGCAAATATGGAATAGGGACGATTGGGGAAGAAGCTACGCAGTTTGCTCGCCTTTTGCGGGATGCGGGACAAACCTATTGGCAAATTTTGCCAATAGGTCCGGTATCGCCTGCGTTTGATTTTTCACCATATGCTTCATCATCAGCATTTGCGGGAAATCATTATTTTATCAGCTTAGAAGAGCTTGCAAAAATGGAATGGCACGATGGCAACATCGATAAGGGCGATTTTCGCGATGAACACTTTATTAACTTCGAAAAGGTCACTCGCCACAAGGCAATCGCTCTTGAAAGGGCATTTACCTTGTTTGTGAATGCTGCGTCGAAAAAAGAAAAAGAGAAATTTGCAGAGTTTTGTGAGGAGGAAAAGTGCTGGTTAGATGATTATTCGCTTTTTACTGCATTGAGCGATCATTTCAAGACACAGGATTGGACTCAATGGGATGATGAAATTAAACATAGAGAGAAAACGGCACTTGCAAAGTGGGCTAAAGCGCTTTCGAAGCCCATTGATTATCATAAATTCTTGCAATTCATATTTTTTTGTCAATGGCGGCTTTTTAAAGAAACATGCAATTCTTACGGCATCAAGATCATTGGCGATATACCAATTTATATTAATCTAGAAAGTTCAGATGCTTGGGCTCATCCTGAAATTCTCCAACTCGATGCAAGGACGCTTAAACCTACTTTTGTCGCAGGAGTTCCACCTGATTATTTTAGCGAGACAGGGCAGCGTTGGGGAAATCCGCTTTATCGGTGGAAAAATGAAAAAGGTAAACTCCATGAACCTACGTATGAATGGTGGCTAAAACGCCTTCGCCATTTATGCACGATGGTCGATGTGGTGAGGATTGATCATTTTCGTGCTTTTGAGGCATATTGGTCTATTCCCGCAGAGGAGGAAACTGCAGTAAATGGCAAATGGATTAAAGGACCAGGAAAAGAATTTTTTGTGTGGATGGAGAAAAAACTTGGTAAGATTCCAATGATTGCTGAGGATTTAGGAGTGATTACCGACGAGGTAAAAAAGTTGCGCGATGAGTTGGAATTACCAGGAATGAAAATTCTCCAATTTGCCTTTGATGGGAGTAACGATAATGAATATTTACCCCATAATATTGAGAATCCAAATTGCGTCGTATATACTGGCACCCATGACAATAATACAACAAATGGGTGGTTTTATGGCGATGAGACTGGAAATGAGAAGCGAAAATACATTTTAGAGTATATTGGTTCGGTGAAATTCAGTGATTTTCATTGGCAACTCATTCGGCTCGCATATATGTCGACGGCCCGTTTAGTGATTATCCCTGCCCAGGATATTATTGGATATGGGGAAGAATTTCGGATGAATAAGCCGGGTACTACGCAAGGAAATTGGAGATGGAAACTTACAGAGGATGGAATAACACAGGAAATGTGGAAAAAATTAAAAGAAATGGCACATCTGTATAGACGAAATCCTTAAATTTTATTTCCTGTTGATCTTTAACATGCAAGTCAGTTTAAGAAAACATATCCTTTCGGTATTACCACGATCCCTTCGGGAGATACCGTAAAGCGCATTGCATCTTTTTCCAAATCATATCCTATTTCTTCACCCTCTGGGATAGTTACATTTTTATCGATGATTGTGTTTTTAATTTTTGCATAGCGCCCAACAGTTACGCCGTGAAAAACAATTGAGTTCGTTACGTTTGCAAAGCTGTTAATTTTTACCCCCGGTGAAATAATGGAGCCAGAAACTCTCGCTCCGCTTATGATTGAGCCATTGGAGATTATTGAATTTGTTGCAACACCGCGCCGATCGCCTTCATCGAAGACGGTCTTTGCTGGTGGCCATTGTTCCATGTTTGTCCGGATAAGCCATTCGCGATCGTAGAGATTTAGTTGAGGCGAAACTGATACAAGATCCATGTTTGATTCGAAATAAGAGCTAATGGTTCCTATATCTCTCCAATAAGCGCGTGTTCCTTCGGCGAGTACATAATCGTAAGCAAATACGCGCTCTTTTGCATAAATTCGAGGGATTATATCCTTGCCAAAATCGTTGGAGCCTTCAAGACGATGATCTTCAGACAAGTATTTCACTAGCTTTTCCGTCTTAAATACGTAAATACCCATAGAAATGAAAGCCAGATCGTTTTTCCCGGGTATTGGTTTTGGTGATTTTGGTTTCTCTTCAAAGCCAATTACGCGATTGCTTTGATCCACTTCGAGAACTCCAAATCGAGAAGCTTCGGAAATTGGTGTTTCAATTGCAGCAATTGTAAGATCAGCATCGTTTTCGATGTGATTAAGGAGAAATTTTCTATAATCCATTTTGTATACGTGATCACCAGAGAGGATCAACACGTATTCGGGTTTTTCCATTTCGATGATATATATGTTTTGAAAAATAGCATCGGCAGTTCCGCGATACCAGTCCGTGGTTATTCGCTGTTGAGGAGGTACGACATCAATAAAACCGCCTAATTCGCGTGGGAAAAAGTTCCACGCTGTTTTTATATGCCGGTCTAAGGAAAGAGATTTATATTGAGTGAGTACAATTATTTTTTTAAAACCTGAATTTAAACAATTGCTCAAAGGAAAATCGATTATTCGATAAATCCCACCGAATGGCACAGCAGGTTTAGAACGATCCTTTGTGAGCGGATAAAGCCTTTCACCTTGACCGCCCGCTAAAACAAATGTAAGCGTTTTGTTAATATAATCGTCTAAAAGTGGCATAGCTAAGACCTTCCAGTAGTCTTTATTTAGATCGCGCTGCTAATAATTCAGCAATTTTTTCCTTCAGTTCGTTTAGGTTCGATGATTTTGTAATGTAGGCATCAGCAGTCCACGTCATAAAATTGCTCTTGTAATTAGAATAAGCAGTGTAAATGATAATTGGAATTTTTTTATCTCGTGAGAGAATTTTCCCTAATGCTTCAATGCCATCCATCTCTGGCATACGGATATCAAGAACAACGAGATCGTATTTATTTGCTTTTACCTTTTCCACTGCTTCTTTTCCGTTTGATGCCTGATCAACTTCGTAACCTTCTTCCTGTAAGACCATTGAATACAGCTCGCGTTGATTTTGTTCGTCTTCAACGATGAGTATTTTGCTCATATAGATCTCCTTTTAAATAAAATAATTTTCGTCGGTGCAATCGCTTCTTTAAGTATAATATAATACATTTAATATTAATTTGTACATAAAATAGTACATTTTCTTAAATTTTGTTTCAACATCTACTTCGGGAGTGGAAGTTTCACAACAAACTCTGTACCTTCTTCTTTAGATGATGTAACAGCGATATCGCCGTTGTGGTCATTTATAATTTTTTTTATAATCGAAAGCCCAAGCCCAACTCCTGTTACCTTTGTTGAATAAAATGGTTCGAATATTTTGTTTAAATCTTCTGGAGGTATTCCAATCCCTGTATCTTTAACTGAAATGTAGACGTTTTGCCCATTTGATTTTGTTGATATACAAATTTCTCCTTGGGGTGGAGTTGCATCGATTGCATTTTGTATGAGATTCAGCATCACCTGTTTCATTTGGTTGAAGTCCGATTTTACTAATGGTAATTCTTCGCTGAGATTGAGTTTACAATTTATTCGTCGTTCTTGAAAAAGATTTTTTAGAAGTTCAAATGTATCTAACACTATTTCGTTGATATTGTTAAATTCCATAATGAAGGAAGAAGTGCGAGAAAAATCCATTACGTTAGAAAGAGTCTTTTCGAGGCGTTCCGACTCTTTGAGCACTACCGAAGCGGACTTAATAATGTGATCTTGATTTTTGATAATCTCTTTTGTATCTTTTGCAAGTTGAATAATTCTGCGAGCATAGCCCCCCATTGTGACCAGTGGGTTACGTATTTCATGGGCGATGTGTGCCGCAATGCGTCCGACTGCAGCAAGCTTTTCTGATTCAATGAGCGCTTCCTGTTTTTCTTGAATTTTTTCCATTTCTTTTTTTATGATGTGGAGGTTGTTGTAGCTTTCAATGAGCAACGCTGCCTGAAATGCAAATATCGAGAGCAAATCGATGCTGTCCTGACCTATTGGCGCTTGATTGAATTTGTTATCGGCGACAATAACGCCAATGGATTTGTTCATTGAAATGAGAGGGATAACTACAAATTCTTTCACTCCCATGAAATCTCGAATTTCTTCTGAGATTCGGGGATCGTTATATGCATCGTACACGTGTATGTATTCTTGGTTATGACATGCCTGCACGAAAATATTAGTTGTATCTTTTAGGCTAAATGAAGTATTTAAAACGAGATTGATAAAATTGCTTTTTTCATGGTTTTTTTCTTGATAAGATTTTAACTGGCTATAAATGTCAATTCCACATGCTGATACTGAGCTCCAGATTTGAATAGCTTCTTCCATGGTATCAGGACCTACAGCCATTTTTCCAACTAATTTTTTTTCTTTGTTATCGATGAGGAAAAGCATTGCGCGATTAAAACCTAAACCGGAACCGGATGTGACACCTATTAAAATAGCATGCAATACGCTTTCAATTTCGTCATCTCTTTGAATAGTCTCTGATACCTGAGAGATTAAATTCATTTGGAAATCTTTTTTACAAATTGCAGTGATATCATCGATTATAAGTATAACTTGTGTTTCTCCTTCAACTATCATGCTGGAGATTTTTATATCTGCGACAATCGCAATACTAGTTGAGGACAGCAAATGGGTCTTTTCGATAATTATTGGTTCTTTTTTGGTAAGAACGGATTTTATGCTTTCTTTTATGGTTGGTGTAACAAAAATAAAAATAGAATCGATTTTTTTCCCAATAATGTCTTCTAAATCAAATTGGAATTTCTTGCAAAAACTTTCGTTTGCAAAAATAATATCTCCCTTTTCGTTTAGTACGATGAAAAACGAACTTATTGAAAGAACAATGTTTTGGTAAAGTTCTCGCAGTTTGGATATTTCAGATTTTTGCGAATTGAGTACGCTATCGAGATTTCTGCCCATTACAGAAAGTTCTTTAATAATGAGCGAAAGCGAATTATTCGAATGGTTATTGTTGTGATGAGCAATGAATTTCCCTTTTTTAAAATCGTTTATTATTGAAAGGATGTAATTAATTTTTGTAAATGTTTTAGAGTGGATAATAATAAAAACTAATGCCCGAACAAACAAATATATTCCTAAAAACAATGCTACATAAGTATGGATTTCGGGAAGATTTTTAAAATAAATAATTAAATAGAATGCAGCAAGGATAAGAAATATTTCTGCGCCGAAAAAAAGAATGAAAATTGGAACTCTACGTTTCATATAATTCCTAATTATTTATAATAATACTACATTCGAATGATCGTTGTGAAAAAAATTTTAAATTATGTTGCATATCTTTAAGAAAATTGAACTATATCAATACAGATATGCTAAAAAAACAATCTTTTTTATCTTTTTTTTCAATCGTTTATTACCGAAGAATTATATTAAAAATGCTATGATTTTCGGAAACACAAGTTTTTTTTGCACGAGAAGTTTTTGAACTATTGAAGAAGCTAAAACTTTATAAAATTCAATTTTTATTTTATAAATTATAAAAGTATTTTTGCCATGTTTTCTTATAATCCCGCAGGAGGATATTATTTTAGGAAAATTATTTTTGCTTGACGCTTTAATGAGTAATGAGTTATTTAAAAATAATGTTAATTTGTAAATGATCCCGTTTTTTAACGGTTTTTGATATCAGCATGGGAAGGTAGCGATGAAGAAGTGGTGTATAGTAGGTGCAGACGTTCTCACGCCGGAAGAAGTTTTACAAAAAACTTCTGTTGTTGTCATGGGAGATAAAATAGAAAGAATTGGCCATGTGGAGCAAAAATTACCCGTCGTTATTGATGCCAAAAATTCCGTGTTATCGCCGGGACTAATCAATGCCCATGATCATTTGCTTGGAACATATTATCCAAAAGTTGGAAACGGCCCTTATGAGAATTGGCTTCCATGGGATAATGATTTAAAGAGTTCGCCGGTATATCGTGAACGGCAACAAATAGAAAACAGGGATCTGTATTTATTAGGTGCTTATAGAAATCTGGTTTCGGGGGTAACAACTGTTTCAGATCATATACCGCATTTTGTGAATGACCCTTTTTTGGATATTCTTCCTGTTCGCGTTATTCGCGATTACGCATTGGTACATTCGATAGCTTCATTTGCTCTGAATTGGGGTGATGGTATTGAGGAGGAGTATAAAAAAGCAGTCAAAAACGATATCCCTTTTATTACGCATATTGCGGAAGGTTTCGATGCTGAAACAGTCAATGACTTGAAAGTACTTGAGAGACATAATGGATTGGGGGAACATTCGGTATTGGTTCATGGTATTGCATTTTCCGAAGAAGATATCGATAAAATTAAGAAAAAGAACGCATCTGTTGTATGGTGTGGCGATTCGAACGTATTCATGTTTAATAAAACAGCAAACATTCGTTATATGTTAGAAAAGGGCGTGAATGTGTGCATCGGTACAGATTCGCCGATGTCGGGAGGGCTGAATCTTTTGTATGAAATGAAGTTTGATAAAGCGTATTATCAACGCACGTATGGGAAAGAGCTTTCAGATGAACAGATTGTGAAGATGGTGACAATAAATCCTGCGAAAGCATTTCGCATGTACAGGCATGGAAGAATCAAACCTGGATTTATTGCAGATCTCGTAATTTTCGCAAGAAAGGGAAATGCATATAATTCTATCGTACAGGCTGAATTAAAAGACGTCAAACTCGTTGTAATTGCTGGGAAGGCAATGTATGGTGATGTGGAATACGAAGAAATTTTCTTCGCACAAAAATCACAATATCAAAAAGTTGTTCTTGACGGCAAAGAAAAAGTGGTTATTGGTGATTTAATTGGTCTTTTGAGGCGAATCAGCAAAGCGGTTGGATTTAAAAAAGAGTTTCCATTTATGCCTGTAGAATTTAAGTATCCGTAATAATTTAAGTAAGGGCATGAATTCTTAGATTATTTATTTGTAGAATTATTATACTGGTATTTGTTGGGAGCTGTAATGGCTATTACGATGCGATCGTATAAAAGCGGTTCCATTGTTTACATGGAAGGCGATAAAAGCGAGTACATATATATTTTAAAGTCGGGAAGAGTTGTATTGACGACCAAAAAGGTGGAAGATAAAACGTGGGTTGAGGAGAAGGTACATGTAAAACCCGGTGAGTTTTTTGGCGTCAAATCTGCGCTTGGAAGGTATCCACGCGATGAAACTGCTCAAACGCTTGGCGATACAGTTGTGCTAGTGTTAACGCTTGCCGATTTTGAAAAGATGATTCTTCAAAATGTCGGTGTGGTTAAGAAAATGCTTCGCGTATTTAGTAATCAGTTACGAAAGATTGGGAAAACAGTGCGCGAAGTTCTGGGCGAGGGGGAAAGCATTAATCCCGAAGTAGAATTGTTTAAATTGGGTGAATATTATTATAATATGGGACGTCCACAACAAGCGATGTATGCATTTAAAAAATATTTGGAATACTATCCCGATTCGAAATATGCTTCTCAAGCGAAAGATAAATTGCAGCAATTGAAATCGGGAAATTTTGCAACAAGTTCTCCTGGAGTTGGTTTTTCCACACAAACGAGAAGTGGGCAAAGAATAGCAGATGAAAATATGACAGATTTTAATATTGAGGAAGAAGATATTTCAGAGCAATCAAAACCAGAAACAACCAGATCACCTTTGGGAGGTGAAATGGATGATTTTCTTTCTGATAATAAATCGAATGATATTCTCGATGATCTGACATTAGATGATCAGACTTTTTCGGAAGTATCTATGCAGGATATTAATGAGATATTTTATGAAGGGATGCGCCTTTTTGCCTCAGGACAGTATCAGGATGCAGTCAAACTTTATGAACGAATTATTAATAGCAAATCCCTTCAGGGGGAAGCAGAAAAACGAATTTACGAGAAGGCGCATTTTGAGCTTGGGCGTTGCCACTACAAGCTCGGTAAATACAATGAGGCGCTTAACACCCTTTCTGGGTTAATAAAGAAGTTTCCAAAATCAACGGTCATTAAAAATGCACTCCTTTATATGGGCATGATTTTTGAAGATTTAAAAAATTATGAGAAAGCAATTGCGTATTATAGCAAAGCAGCAAGCATGGAACCAAAAGATCAAACAAATAGGGATGCGCAAAATCGCCTTATGAAAATTCAAAATAGTCAGGGAAGAAGGTAAAAATGTTACTCGATAATCCTATTTTTGATAAATTTATGGTGGAATATGCTCCTAATGAACTTATTTTTTGCGAGTTTGAGCCGGGAAATGAATTTTATATCATTCAATCAGGAAGAGTAAAAATTGTTAAGATTGTAAATAACACGGAAAAAACAATCGATGTGCTAAAGCCGGGCGATATTTTTGGCGAGATGGCGATTCTCGAAGAACAACCTCGTTCTGCGTCAGCAATTGCATTGGAGCATTGTAAAATTTTAAAATTTCATCGCGATAATTTTGATGCGCTGATACAGGGAAATCCTCAAATGGCATATAAACTGCTCGTTATTTTTTCTAAGCGGATTTACGATGCAAAGAGGAGGCTGATGATATTGCTATTGGAAGAACCCCAATTAAAAGTAATGGATGTGCTTATTATGCTTGCAGAATCGGATCCGCATATCGATATGCAAGGACCGATTACGTTGCGGTGTAATATTGAAGAAGTAGCTAATTGGGCAGGCATGCAAATAAATGAGGTACAGAAAATTCTTACGCATTTTAATGCCACAGGGAAAATTGAACTCTACAATGATCGCATTCACATTAAAAATATTCGTGACTTTCAAAGAATCGTTAATTCCAGAAGAAAAAGTTCTTAAAATCATCAACTCACTATATGTAATCGCCGGGTGAATTTTCCGTAGAATGATCACAACATAAGTATTTTTGATGTAGGCCTTTTTTTTGTACGTTAAGTTAAGTTATGATACGATTTTTAAGATGCTCACAAAATGAAAATTTTGAAAAATTCTTTACAATTTTTGGGCTGACGCGTCTGTATAACAATCATTAACGCAATTGCTCCCGTAGCTCAGGTGGATAGAGCAGTGGTTTCCTAAACCATGTGCCGGAGGTTCGAGTCCTCCCGGGAGCATATATGCTTTTGTGAGTACGTGCGGCGTGGATGAACTATTGTGTATTCCTGTTTTTATCCTATCAAATGCAAAAATCCTCACAATTATGATATTAATATTTTTTCTGGAAGTGTTGTTTCATGGTAGCAATGTTTGATAAACTTGACGGAATTGTGAGAAGACATGTGCAATTGGAACAGGAACTGAGCAGTCCTGAAGTTATTTCAGATCAAAACCGCTATAAACAGTTGTCACGGGAACATGCTCGGCTTACGCCAATTGTTGCAAAATATCTTGATCGGAAAAAGAAAGCAAAGGAACTGGAAGATGCAAAAGAACTTTTGCGAACTGAAAAAGATGCAGAGATGCGAAAACTTCTTATTTCAGAAATTGATACTCTTCAATGCGCATTAGATGCGATCGATGATGAACTAAAAATAATGCTTTTACCGAAAGATCCGAATTCTGGGAAAGATATTATTTTAGAAATACGCGCAGGAACTGGTGGCGAAGAAGCGGCACTTTTTGCTGCAGATTTGTTTCGAATGTATGCGCGATATTGCGATTTAAAAGGCTGGAAAATGGAGATTATGGATTCAAATCCAACAGGCATTGGCGGGTATAAAGAAATAATTGTGTCGATTAGCGGGCAGGATGCGTATGATAATTTAAAATATGAATCGGGTGTGCATCGCGTGCAACGTATACCTATTACTGAATCTGGTGGCCGCATTCACACGTCAGCAGTGACTGTTGCTATCCTTCCTGAAGCTGAAGAAAACGAAGTGCAAATTCATCCCGATGATCTTCGAATTGATGTCTATCGATCTTCAGGGCATGGAGGGCAGTCAGTGAATACAACAGATTCCGCTGTGCGCATTACCCATTTACCCACAGGAATAGTTGTTAC
>JAOAAF010000175.1 GCA_026419015.1 Spirochaetota bacterium | reverse complement strand
CCCAATGATATCGTGCGGTGATATATTTCCTTGTTTGAGAGCTTCAGGAATAAGTTGCGTTACACAATCCCAGATTTCCAGTGGATCGTGTTCTACATAGCCGGGTTGTGGAAAATGCTGCGTGAATTCCTTATACGCGCTTGAAATTGGATGACCTGTGTCGTCAAAACAAAATACTCGATTGCCCGTTGTTCCAAGATCAATCGCAAGAATGACTTTTTTGCCCATCGATCCCACCTCATTATGTCAGAATTGGCTCTTCGCATTCGATGCAATGCGAGATTGTTTTTTTCAGAAAATTTATAGTGTTAGTTCAGTACCATGTTATAACTTATAAAGTCAAAATGTAAAGAACAAATTTTGGTGAAATGATAAATTTATTAATTGACGTTTTTGTACATAAATCATTATTAATTTTTTTTAAAATTCTTTCGATAGTTTTTTCTTGCATAATGTGTATTCAACATATGAGAGTTCGCGACGTTTTCAAAGAAAAAGAATTTATATTTATCGCTGAAATAGGTATAAACCATCGCGGTGATTTCGATATCGCGTGTCAAATGGTAAATGCTGCCGCACATGCAGGAGCATCGGCGGTGAAATTTCAAACGTTTGTACCTGAAAAGATGTTTTCATCGTTTGGCAAATCGCTCCTTGAGAATTCTACAACTCCTTATAAAGATTTTACACAAATTAACTTTTTTAAAAATTTTACCTTAAGAAAGGATGAATACATTCGCATATCTGAAATTTCAAAACAAAAAGGAATAATTTTTTTCTCCTCCGTTTTTGATGATGAATCGTTGAAACTTCTTGAAGATATCAACGTCCCATTGTATAAAATTGCGTCTTCTGAAGTGACCAATATCCCATTACTTAAGCTTGTGGGGAAAACCAAAAAGCCTGTGATTTTATCGACTGGAATATGTACAGAAAATGAGATTGCAACAGCAATCGATGTACTGAGGACAAATGGAACTCCCGATATTGTTCTCTTGCACTGCGTATCGCTATATCCACTTCCACCAGAAAAGGTAAATCTCAAACGAATTGAATCGCTTCAAAAAAGGTTTAACATCGAGGTTGGGTTTTCAGATCATTCTGCGGATTTTGCGGCTGTTGAGGCAGCAGTGGTGATGGGTGCAAAAATTTTCGAAAAGCATTTTACTCTCTCATCGGACTTTGACTGCCCAGATGCAGCTGTATCGCTTTCACCGGAACAATTTCACGCGATGTGCCAATCGTGCCTAAGAATTTCTCAGATGTTAGGCAATGGAACCATCGATTACGATTCATCTCAAAAAGAAGTTGCAAGATCCGCGCGAAAAAGTTTGTATGCGCGCAGAAGAATCCCCTCGGGCAAAATAATAGATCTAGATGATATTGCAATTAAAAGACCCGGTGTTGGATTATCACCTCATCATTTGAATGACATTATTGGATTGCGGGCAAAAATCGATATCGAAGAAGATTATATTTTAAAATTGGATTTTTTCAAATGAATACGCACATTAGGAGTATTTTAAAATGAAAATTGTTTTTCGCATAATTTTTTTTATTATTTTGTTTTCGATGTTATCGATCTCTTTCGCATTTCGTGAAAGCAACATTCGTTATTTTATCGATCCAAAAACCGAAAAATTATTACAAAATCTCGCAGACGCAATTGAGTATAATATCGGCTATCATCGCAGGTGCGATGTCCCATATATGTATAAACTAAGTGCAACTGGGAAAATACTTTCGTCGAATGAAAAGGAATTCAGTAAGATAATTAATATGTCATCAAAAGATGACTTAGAAAAACTTTTTGAAGCAGTCATAAAAATTCAATGTGCCATCGAGCACAAAGCTGAATTTTACAAAAAAACGAGAAATTGGCGAAATTATACTTTCTGCAAAAATTATCTCTTACCAGCTACTGTTGAATTCAATGATTTAATTAAAAAAGCGTTGATTGGAAAAGATTTGTCGATTGTAGAACGGGAAATCCAATTGCGCCTGAACGCCAAAAACTGGGTAAAGTGGTATTATCGGTATAGCGAAGAACCGATCGATATTTTTCCTTAAAAAACGAGCAGGTAAAAAGATAGCACGAATGGAATTAAGTATTTGTTACGCGTTGCGATATTCGACAATAACGAGGAAATTGAAAAGTACGTGATGACTATTCTCACCGAAAATTTTCTTTTTCCATCGCTTGTATTTCTTGATAGCAATTTTTTAGAAACTCTTTCCAGTCTTCATCAAAACCTTCACCAAATTTTGTGCAAAGCCATGCATCGATGATCTCAACAGCATGTTGTGGCGGGGTAAGCCATTCTGCCAGGACTAACACATTCGCATTGTTCACTGCAGCAGCACGCCTTCCTTCAAATGAGTTGGTACAATGAACCGCATATACGCCCGGAAATTTATTCGCGACAATTGTGCTTCCCGCTCCTGTTCCACATATTATAATAGCTTTCTCATAATCGCCGTTGGATACCGCCTTTGCAACATTTGACGCAGCAACGTGATATGGGACAAAATCCCCACCTTCTTTCATTCCAAGATCATCAACAGCATGCCCCAATTTCTCCAGATATGCAATAACTTCTTTTTTTAGTGCAAGTCCAGCACGCGTACTTCCAATGGCGAATTTCATTGTGTTACTCCTGAATTCCATTTTTTCGCGCGAGGGTGAGTGCAGCGTCAATAATATGCGGTACGCCAAATCCGTGTTTGTTGAACAAATATTCCTCAGTTGCAACTTCGCCAAATTTGTCGGGAACTCCCAACCGTTTCACCGGCACTGGGAATTTTTCGGAGAGAACTTCGCAGATTGCACCTCCTAATCCACCAATAATGCTTTGGTTCTCTACTGTAATTACCGAACCTGTTTTTTTCGCCGATGCGACTATTGATTCAACATCCAACGGTTTTATTGAAGGGAAATGGATCACTTCGGCACTTATGCCTTTTTTAGAAAGCTCAAGGGCTGCTTTTATGCAGAATTGCGTCATATAACCAGTAGTTGCAATTGTCACATCTTTGCCTTCGCGCAAACGCACTGCCTTAAATGGATCGAATTGATAGCGCTCATCAAATATTTGTGGAACGACTG
>JAOAAF010000174.1 GCA_026419015.1 Spirochaetota bacterium | reverse complement strand
CTCTCCATGTGCGCAAATCGGTTGAAGAATTGATTGTTCCATTTTCGCCAAAAAGGTACACAACCCCTTTGTTCGCTGCGATGTGATAGATTGTGGAATTCGCTACTTTTTTCCTTAACCATTTTTGACCCCCATCCTCAGTTCTTACAATATATCCATCTTCTCCTGCGATGATGCCGTTTTGGCGATCTTTGAAATATATCGCATAATAATCGTTTTCGTGGAAATGTTTGCTTACCCAGTTTGTTCCACCATTGGTGCTGTTGAGAACCATTCCCTGATCGCCAACGATCCAGATGTTATTGGCATCTGAAAACGCAACTCCATTGAGATTTGCATATCGTTTTTTTCGTTTTGTTTCGTTTAACACAGAAATTGTCCAGTCGAGCCCGCCATTTTTTGTAATGAGAATTGTTCCTTTATCGCCAACGATAATACCCGAATCGCCATTGAATGCAATGTCGTTCCAACGCGAGGAATATCCATCCCATGATTTGGGAATCCACGTTTTTGCGCCATCTTCGGTGGTAAAGATAAACCCGTTGTCGGTAAGGATGAATCCTTTTTTGAGGTTGACCATGTGGATGCGCGTGAAATTAAACGAACCGAGTTTTTCTATTGACCAGTTTGTGCCACCGTTGGTTGAAGAGAGAATCACGCCGCCATGTCCCACAATCCAGCCGCTTTTACCAATAAATTGAATGTCGGTGAATATTAATTTTTTGAAATCAAGCGGTTCCATGCGAAATTCGTCTTCAAGAAAGCTGTGCGTTTGTGGGTCGAAACGGTAAACTTTCTGGTTTTCGAAATCGATTCGCGAAGTGTCGAATGATTTATGCGAAAACTTTTCTATTGAAGATGCACTATCGATTGCAGCTTTGTTGCCTACTGCCCAAATGCGCTGTTCGGTAAAGTGGGCAGAATAATAGGTTGGTGAGGAAAAAGCAATAGAAAGCTGTGTGGCGACCGTTGTTCCTGCAATGAGCATAATCGGACCAAGGGTAAGTGCTGCCCAATAATAAACAATGCGCAATAACATTGGCCTGTTTTTCGTAATGCCCCAAATGTCGTTAAGCGATTGCTCCAGCGTGCGAAGCACTGCAGTGGCTGATATTACCATGATGACTGCACCGATGCCGCCAATTTTTCCCGCATTATCGATGAGGTTGGAAAGCGTATCAATTATTGGATCTATGTTAAGGCGGATATTATGTTCTATCATAAATGCAGTAATGCGCCTAAATATTTCTTCTTTTTTGTTGCCAACCTGTTCGAACATCGAATACATTGATAGCGCTACGGTGAGGGTAGGGATGAGGGAAACAATAGTGGTATAAGCGATTGAAGATGCTTTTGTCGTACACCCATCTTGTAAAAACTTCCGGGTTGAAACGATGAAAACTTTTATCGCGTTTATTAGTTTTTTTGTAAATAAATTGAAAGTCTCTTCACCAACATATATCTGGTTTAATAGATTTTTAATTTTGTTCTGTACTGAAATAACGCGCTCTTTCAAAGGAGGTTTATTTTTATCGATGTGCGCATTGTCATTTGAATGTTTTTCCACGTTTTTCCCCATGGGTTCCCCCCCCTTTTATTATTTTTGAATTTTGTATTAAAAATCGCTCGTTGCGTCAATGAAAATTTCATGAGAACAAATAATGTGGGCATGTGAATCAAACAACGCGCTATTATTTTTTATTTTAGTTATTGCGCATGAACATACAGCAATGCGTTATTTTTTTATTGACAGCATTATATATCATCATACCGTTGCCAAAAGTCTTTTTGCGATGGGATATTGGATTGTGGGAATCGGGAATAGAGTGCAATAGATCTGTGTATGTGTAAAATAATTACGTGAGATCCTTTTCGTATGTTCCTCTCATCGCAGCATGACCTTTTTTAATATTTTATCAAATTTTATTTTTTAAATTAAGGAGGATATGACTGCATAATGCCTAGTCCATTGGAAGTAGAAGTAAATGGCGATTTAGAACGCGCATTTAAAAATCTTAAAAAAAAGATGGCGTTTGAAGGTATTTTTAAAGAGCTTAAAAGAAGGCGCTATTACGAAAAGCCAAGCGAAGAAAAGAAACGCAAAAGGGAAGAAGCAGCACGGAGGCGTGCAAAGAAGTTGCGCCGATTTGCTGCACAGGCAAAAACGAAAAGATTTGTTAGCGCAAAAGTAAGTGTCCATGAGGGAGAATCGCTTAAAGGTGATAAAGCTTCCGATGAATAGGCGTTGTGCGCAGTTCGTGGCGGGAAGCGTATGCGATGATATTGTGGATATAATAAAAAATTGATGGATTGAAGCTAAATAAAAATATTTATGGAAAGATATCAAAATATGGAAATGCAAGGATGGTTAAGATAGTTTAATCGCCAATGATATAGAAGCGACAGGAAAATCCGGTTTTACCGGATTTTTTTATCCTTCATGAGAGCAGAAATTGTATTATGCTCTTCGTATAAAACATTTATGAAAACCGTTTTCAATAATTCACCGATCACTCCGCTCGCCGAACGAATGCGACCTCGCTCTCTTGGTGAATTCGTGGGTCAACGGCATGTGGTGGGAAACAATAAGTTTATCTCAACACTGCTTTCCCAAAAGCGGGTGGTATCGATGCTTTTATGGGGCGATCCAGGAACCGGGAAAACCACACTGGCAAGAATTATTGCAGAAGAACTAAACATAGAGGCGCATTTTTTAAGTGCAATTTCTTCTGGTGTTGCTGATGTGCGAAAGATTTTAGAAAAAGGAGCGCGCAATCGCGTTGAAGGAAAGCAAACGCTTCTGTTTCTCGATGAAATTCACCGTTTTAACAAAGCTCAGCAGGATTCCATTTTATCAGCAGTAGAGGCGGGGGATGTTGTGCTCATAGGGGCAACGACTGAAAATCCTTCTTTCGAAATCATCCCGCCGCTTCTTTCTCGCATGCGAGTTGTTAAACTTGAACCCCTCGATGCAGAAGCTCTTGGCATGTTAATAGAGAGAGCGTTATCACGCGATGAATTGCTGAAAGAGAAAAAGCTCGAAGAAGAAGCTCGCGAATTGCTCATAATGCTGTCTCTTATACACATCT
>JAOAAF010000173.1 GCA_026419015.1 Spirochaetota bacterium | reverse complement strand
AAAATTAATCGCTATCAAACCCCTTTGCTCGATGATGGGATACAATATGTACATGTGAGAGCTGTGGATAATGCTGGGAATATTAGCAAAACGGTTCATTACAAATTGCAAATAAGCCGTTCCCCGATAATAATTTCCTCATTGCATTCCTCTACGCATCGAGAAGGCATGCCTGAGGTGGCAAAAGATGCTGAATTTACCTGGGACATTAATCCAGCGGAGTTAGTAAGATTGAAAGGGTTTCTCATTGGCATTTCAAAAGATACAGTTGTTGAACCAACGCAATTTACTACTGATTTTTCTGCAAAATTTAATGGATTAGAAGAAGGAAGATATTTTTTTACCGTTCGCGCATTAGACAAAACGAATATGCCAGGTTCAATATTTAGCTACGAAATCATTGTGGGCAAAGCCGCCGAACTCGATGTGGAAAAAATAAAGAAAATTGCAAGGCAAATTCAGGAAAAAGAACAAACGCAAGAAATTACCTTCATAAAGAAGCGGCCAAAAATCATTGGACCAGTCATCGATGTCCTTTTTCCATTCGATACTGTAAAACCGTTCACGGAAAATTCTTTTGAAGTATATTTGTCGCCCCGAAATATTTCTGAAAAATATATTGAAGGTTATACAATCGTTCTTGACACGAAAAAACCGACGCTCGGAGAAAATATCAATTTAAAATCTAATTCTTTCAAAGTAAAAAATTTAAAAAACGGAACATATTATCTTGGCTATAAAGCGAAATACTTTATTATAAATGAAGGGAGGAAACGATATTTTTGGAGCGAACCGCAGGTCGTAACATTTACAGTTAATATTACACTGCCAACTTCGCCTCTCATTTCATATTCTGAAGGTATTGTAAATAAAATTGCACAGCGATGGATTACAATAGCACTTTCATTTGTTGCGATTATGGGCGCATTAATGAGTATAGGCTTGGGGAATCGTATAAATTTTTATATGCAATATATTTTTTATAAATTTTTCACATTTCGAAAAAAATAATTAATATTATATCCCTAAAAAAAATTTTGCAGTGAAGAAGTAAATTAAAAGGCCGGTAATATCGACGATCGTGGTGAGAGCGGGACTTGCAATTACTGCGGGATCCTTTTTAAACAGTACAGCCATAAGCGGTAAAATAGCTCCAATCATTGTTGCAGTGATAACTTGCAATCCAAGGGCAACGGCGATTGTAAAAGCAATTTTTCCTAACGAAAATCCCTGCGGAATATCGCTCGAACTTGAAAGAAAAAGGACTTTTATCCACGCAAGAAATCCAAGAATTATTCCTAGCAATATTGAAATTTTGAATTCCTTAAAAATAACTTTAAGATAATCGTCTTTTCGAATTTCCCCCAATGCAAGTGCGCGCACCACAACAGTTGCTGATTGGCTCCCAGTGTTTCCACCTGTATCTGCCACCATTGGCATATACAACGCTAATATGAGCAAATTCGATAAAATGTGTTCGTAGTTGTGTATGATTATTCCCGAAATTAATCCAATAGCTGCTAATGATACCAGCCAGTAAACCCGATTTTTAAAATGAATCCATGTTGGTGTTTTCAAATATGCTCTTGCCTGGTGGCTTCCAGCGATTGCCATGAATTTTTCCATATCTTCGGTGTGTTCCTGGGTGATGATATCGAATGCATCATCGTGCGTTATAATTCCTACAAGAGAATTGTTTTCATCGATCACTGGTAGCGCTAATAAGTCGTATTGTTGAATTTTGCGAGCAGCTTCTTCCTGGTCATCGTACACGCGCGCATAAATCACGTCGCGATGCATGAGATCTTCAATCTTTGCAGTGCGAGGTGCGAGAATGAGATCTTTTAACGATACAAATCCAAGCAACGTGCGATTTTCATCGACGACATATGCATAGTAAATTGTTTCTTTATCGGGCGCGACGCTTCGAAGGTGATCAATTGCTTCTGCTGCAGTAATATGAAGGGGGAGGGTCGCATAATCGGAAGTCATCACAGCACCAGCAGTGCCTTCTTTGTAAACAATAAGGCGTCGAATATCTTCGCGTTCTGCTTGCGCCATAGCCGGTAATACTGCCTCATACAGTGGTTCAGGAAATTTTTTTATTAAATCCACTCGATCATCGGGAGGCATATCCGATAATAGTTTTGCGATTTCCTGCCTTTTTAAGGTACTGATGATTCGGATTTGAATTTCTTCTTCCATGTTGCTAAAAATTTCTGCACGAGTAATATTATTCACGCTTAAAAGAATTGCCCATATTTCATTTGGTTCTAGTCCAGAAATTAATTCTGCAACTAATTTTGGGTGCAACTCTTCACAAAATTCTTTTAATGAAGAGATATCACCCTCTTTTAACATTTCTCGAAGCTCAGGAATAAGAAGCGGATTTGTCATGGTATACCTCCACGTGGGCTACATGTTTGTTCCTGTAGCCCTGGTATGCCATGGACAAATTATTTAGAAGGGTAAGCACTACCGAAGGCTACAGAGAACAACATGCGCGGTCCAGGCTCATCATTGTTCACATTCTCACACAGCAATGGACAATCGTAAATCATACCGTAAACAACGTAAAAGTCTGAATAATATAACAAAAACAATATATTTATGGTTTTATAGGTATCCTTTAAAAAAATAAAATCATTTTAAAACGTATTATAACGAAAATGATCGTTGTTAATGGCGATGCAATTATTTTTAATTGTTATACAAGGAAATATGAGCGGGTGATGGGACTCGAACCCACGGCGTTCAGCTTGGGAAGCTGACATTCTACCGCTGAATTACACCCGCATACAAATGCAAAGTGTGATAATCGCAATAAATTTTTCAAGCTTATTTTTTTTCTTCTATACGATTTTTTAAACTTTCCACCATTCTTTCGAAAATTTTATAAAATTCTTGTAACTCATCGTTTTTACGCAATTTGCGAATCTTTTCGGGAATTTTACCTTCAATAATTTGGTTCATATACGAAGACATTACGTATATAGGACCGGCAATTCGATGGGTTTTGCGAATTAGCATAAAATAGAGCACAAAACCTTGAATGACGACAAAGATTACAACCGATAACAAAAGCCACATGTTGTAGGAGATAAGTTTCTGACTGTGGTGTATGATGTTTTCCATTGTCGTGATATTTTGTCGTATTGTCTTCATATTCAAAGAGTGTTGGCGTGCGACATCCAAAATTGCTCGTTGATGCGTTTTATCC
>JAOAAF010000172.1 GCA_026419015.1 Spirochaetota bacterium | reverse complement strand
TTAGCTGTGCTAGGCGTTCGGGATTAGTTGAATCGCACCAACAGAAATTATCTAAAATCGCAAGATGATCTAAACTTCCACCCACTGCAATTGCATTTCGCACCGCAGTATCGATGCAGCAGGCAGCCATCCAATAGCAATCGATATCGCTATACGAAGGATAAATGCCGTGCGAAAGCACTACACCGCGATGAGAAGTGAAAACGGGACGAATTACCGTCGCATTGCTGTTCACTCTTCCTTTCCCATGAAGCGGTTTTATAACAGAATTCGCTTGCACTTCGTGATCGTACTGCATCGAAATGAATTCATAGCTTGCAATGTTTGGTCTGTTTACCATTTCCACCAATATTGCCGAAAGGTCATTTGGTGCGTCAAATTGTTCATAATCGACTTTCGGTAAACGGCTCTTCGTATATAATGATTTCTTCGGAAGCCCTTCATGCAAAAATTGTAAATCGAGATTAAAAACCACTTTTCCCTTATAACGCACAATTCCCCTTCCGCTCGATGTAAACTTCCCAATTGCAGTGGCTTCCACGCCTCTTTTTTTCATTAATGAGATGAACTCTTCGAGGGTTTCATCAGGTACTGCAACCGTCATGCGTTCTTGCGACTCGCTTACCCATATTTGCCACGGAGCAAGGCCGGGATATTTTAGGGGAACGCGATCCAAATCTACTTCAAATCCGCCTGCCTCTCGCGCCATTTCTGCGACTGAACAGGAAAGTCCACCTGCACCGTTATCGGTAATAGAATGGTATAGTCCGCGATCGCGCGCTTCTTTTACGAGTGCATCGGAAAGCTTCTTTTGCGTTATCGGATCACCAATCTGCACTGCTGTTGCCGGGCTTCCAGAAGAAAGAGCTTCTGACGAAAAGGTTGCTCCATGAATGCCATCCTTTCCTACCCTTCCCCCTACCATCACAATGTTATCGCCAGGCATCGCCCTTTTCAAATACACTTTTTTCCCATTCACCTCTTTTGGCATAATTCCCACAGTTCCCACAAATACAAGCGGCTTTCCTTTGTACCGCTCATCAAAATAAATAAATCCCTGCGGCGTTGGAATTCCCGAGCAATTCCCACCGACATTGACGCCGTGAATAACGCCCTCCATGATCCTCCGCGGGAGAAGTAGGCACGATTCGGGATTTTTATCGCGATACAGCGGACGAGTATCACATGGATCTGCAAAACAAAATCCATAGCGGTTCGCAATGGGTTTTGCACCAAGTCCAAAACCAATCGTATCGCGATTAACGCCAACGATGCCTGTAATGGCACCTCCAAATGGGTCAAGCGCGCTGGGGCTGTTATGCGTTTCAACCTTATCGGTTATCACGTAATTCTCATCAAATTCAATCCCTCCGGAATTGTCAACAAACACAGAAACACAGAAGTCCTTCTCACCTTTTTCCTTTCGAATTTTCAACGTTGCTTCCCTTATATAGGCTTTAAAAATTCCATCGCCGATGTCATCCAACTTCGCAGCAAAAATCGTGTGTTTGCAATGTTCGCTCCACGTCTGCGCTATCGATTCGAGCTCAATATCGGTTGGATTTCTCTTTTCTTTATTTAGAAAATAATCCTTAATTACTTCAAGCGATGCCATGTCCAACGCAAGTGGACCTCTTCGCGTGCCATCTGGATTTGGTATTCCTTCCTTCCCTAACCGCACAAGTTCCTCTGGCAAAACAGTAAGATCCACTTCATCCACTTCAATGCGTTCATCCAAATGCACGACGGGAATTTCTCTCCCCATTCCCCCTAAATCGAGATATTCATTTTTCGAAAGTATTTTTGCGCGCTGAATAAGCGGATTGTAAAATTCGCTTGCAATATTCATAACATCGTCGCGTGTGAGATTCCCCGCAATGAAATACGTCATTGTTGTAAACACTGATCTTTCCGGATTAAGGGAACAATTGAATCTATCTTCAATTGTCTGCCGTACAGTATTTGCAACGTTATCGGTGACACCAGGAAGAAAGCCTATTTCGATCGCAAAATCAAAGTTTTCGGGAACATAGGGTTCATTGATTGTAAACGATTGAATTACCGGTTGCACCAGCAATTTTGCAATTTCTTCTGCCTGGGCACGCGAAAACGGAACGTTGAGCAAATAATTATCGGTTACATCGACTGCGGTGACACGATATTGTAATTTTTGAAGCTTTTTAAAAATCACATCCCGCCGCGGATCGGGTATCTTCCCATAAACTTCAATTCTATATTCAGCGCGTTCCATAACAAATATTCTTTGAAAAATACAATCAAATCTAATACGAAAGGCCGTCTCTCATGAGACGGCCTTATTTTTCATTTATTCGTGAAATAATCCCCAAATTAAATCACTTTTTTTCAAGCAACGCAAGCTTTAAACGGCGTTTTGTCTTTTCAATTTCGATCTGTCGCAGAAACCTTTCTTTTGCATCAAGGGGTTTTTCTTGTGCGGTTAAATCGGCCAGCTTTTTCTTTAATTCATCGGCAGACAGTTCTTCTTTTTTCAACGCGTTCTCGGCAAGTACAACCATTTTGTTATTGTGACATTCTACTAATCCGCCCTCAATATGATAGTAATCGATTCGGTCTTCATTGTACAATCGCAACATTCCATATCCGAGTTTCGACATGAAATTCACGTGATTGTACAAAAAACCCCTTTCTCCATCATATGCCTGTACAACCGCAAAATCCACTTTCCCCTCATAAAGCACACGCTCGGGTGTGAGCACTACGCAATCCAGTTTTAACGCCATAACTTATTACCTTACTTGAAGTTTCTTAGCTTTTTCAACAGCTTCGTCGATGTTGCCTACCATATAAAATGCTTGCTCTGGGAGATCATCGTACTGTCCAGAAATGAGTCCCCTAAAGCTTCTGATAGTATCTTCCAGCTTCACATACTTGCCTGGCAATCCGGTAAACTGCTCGGCAACAAAGAACGGTTGTGAAAGAAAACGCTCAATCTTTCTTGCCCGCTGTACCAGCAACTTATCTTCTTCTGAAAGCTCTTCCATTCCAAGTATTGCGATGATGTCCTGCAAATCCTTATATCGCTGAAGAATTCGCTTTACCTCCATTGCAACTTCATAGTGTTCCTGTCCCACAAGCTCGGGAGCCAACAAACGCGATGATGAATCGAGCGGATCCACTGCAGGATAAATTCCCTTCTCAGCAATCTGGCGTGAAAGAACTGTGCTTGCATCGAGATGGATAAATGCCGTTGCAGGTGCAGGGTCTGTTAAGTCGTCCGCAGGAACGTAAATTGCTTGCAC
>JAOAAF010000171.1 GCA_026419015.1 Spirochaetota bacterium | reverse complement strand
CTGTGTACGATATTGGTAAGCATTGACGGTGCGAACGTGTGGGAAAAACGTTGCGGTAAAATTATTTGAGGGTGTTATCCGACGCGAATTCACTAAATCGAGGAGTGCACCCGTGCCAAAGTTTGAAAGGCCAAATTCGCCCATAAGCGCAGGAGATGCGGCGGCAAGGCGCAAGATCTCCTCGCGGGCTTTAAGTACTAACGAGTCCTCGTAGATGGGCGTTCTTTCATCGCCGCTTACATGCAGATAAAATAAATTTTTTGCTGCCATTACGCATCCAAGCCCACCGCGTCCGGAAGAGTAATGGCCATCAACGATGATGGATGAAAAAAGAACACCATTTTCTGCAGCAGGCCCAATAAGCGCTACCGATCCATTTTGTGGAATGAGCAAACGCCGTGCACTAATTGGCTTCCCCAAGAGATGACAGGCATCGCGAAAAATAATTTCACCATTTTGAATGCTTACTCCAATTGGCGAAGCGCTTTTGCCAGTAATAATGATGCCATCAAGCCCTGCGCGCTTGAGATTTGTGCCCAAAAAACCACCCACCGATGTATCACCGACGGTTCCGGTAAGCGGGGAGCGCGATGATATTGTCATCCTCCCAGAGGTTGGAGTTGGCGTATCGACGAGCGGGCCGGTGAAAAAAAGAAGCGGCATAAGAGGGTCGTCAAACTTGCGAGTAATGAAAGGGCGAAGGAAGTAGCTTGCAAGGCCCTTCCCACCAATCCATTTTTCATACACGTTCGGCGAGGGCATTTTGTAGGTAAAAGTTTGTGCAGTTAGATCGATGCAAAGAATTTTCCCACGCCATCCATACATAGGTGATCTCACACAAAAATAAGCTGTACCGGAGAATTGCTCGATTCCACGCGCAAACGGTACAATGCGGTATACATTTCTCCATCCATAGTATATCGAAATGGAGAACGCGATTCGATGCAAAGCTCGCGTACCAAATCGTCGAAATGATTAATGTCATCGATGCGGGATCCTGAATACAAGCGAAAAATCTGTGTGAGCAGTTCAACCGGTTTTAATGCCGAGACGATAAGTTGAAATCTGTTTACAGCTTCATTTGTCCGCGAACCTGGTTTAAATCCGAGTCCTACGGATGGAATGGTTAGCGCGAGGCATCCTAAAATGTTTCGGCGCTTCCACTGAATTCCATCAATGAATATTTTTGCGTCAAAAGGTGTAAAATAGCGTTTCGTTTCGGGCGACGATGGGTTTTTAAGCGATGCAACCATTTTCGTAAGCACTTCAAATGCTTTATATGGGGTATATTCGCCCATTTGATAATATAAGTCCATAAATGTGGTGATGATGCCACACCCAAAAATGGCACAATACCGATCTTCTATTTTTATGAGATTTTTTCTCAGCGCAATTGGGGACTTGCCCGATTTAATTATTGTCGCAAATCGCGTTGCAATTTCAATTCCATTGCCTCGAAGGTTAATCGATTCTGCAATGGTGTTAATATGACCCGCCTTCAATAGGAGAATTTGCGGAAGCGGTTGATCGCGGTAGATTGTTTTAAATCGCGAAATTACGTGGTGAAAGGTACCATTCCCACCCGAAAGGAGGAGGTATTTAAATTGCGTTACAATGAATTCTTCGGCGATTGAATATATCTCGTCGAGAGCGGAAACGATGTAAATTGCTGGATGCAGTTTTCGCAATGCATTTTCGAGCCTTCGTGCCGCTAATCCTGGATTTTCTCTATTTTCTGCTGCCAGAGGATTAACCAAAATTGCAATTTCCCGTTTTTTCTTTATTCCAAACATGATGTGCTCCTATACTTCAACGATGCGGACTCGTGGACCAGCTTCCACTTTTAATTCATCTGTGGCTTCGTATAAATCGCCGTCAACCATGTATTGAAAAGTGCGTGGACCACGTATGAGAATGGTTGATGCGACATCATCGAAGTGGAGAGGATGATTTATTTTTTTCCCTGTTTTAAGGTACCATATTCGCGGAACGATATCGATTGGTTTCATTGCAGATGCGAGCACGTGAAATGCATATTCCTTTTCATATGCACGAGACAATGTGCGAAATCCAATTCCTATATTCTCAACTGTGGCAGCAAGAATGCCGAGGTAATCCTTGAATGGAAGTTCGTTGCCGTCGATCGTTACGGTTGCAGAAAGTCGCTTGAAAAGGCCCGCATTGGTATGAAAAATTCCCTTTATAATTCCACCAATTGTTACTTTTATTGCTTTCCAAGGGCCAGTATTGCCACCGCGGTAATATTCGACAAGAAAGTTTGAAGTAATTCCTAATCCAAAAAGGAATCCGTATTTATCGCCAATTTTCATCGTATTTCGGTAATGCATGCGAATGGGAATCCTGCGAATAATTGTATCGACCAATCGCTTTAGGATATCGGGGCCTTTGCCTTTTAAATTTATTGAGCGCGAAATGGTATCCATTGTTCCACCCTTGAGAATTACCAGCGGTGGGATGTCTTTGGTGCGATATACCAAAATGAAACGCGAGAGAACATGATGCAGTGTTCCATCACCCCCGCAAACTGCAAGGTAATCAATATTCTTTTTTTGAAATTCTTCAGCAACAGTGAAGATTTCATCTAAACTCTGAGTAACGCGAACTTCAACGAGATTGCCGCCGATGGCATGAAAAAGATCAGCAAGGTTTTGTTTCATTTTTTTGTTTTTTTTCGCATGGGGATTTATGATAATTCCAATTTTTGCCATATAGGTGCAATTGAAAATTTAGAAATTTGTTACCGTGTTTGCTCAATATAGATTATATGTAAAGTAATTTATCAAAAGCAGTTAGCATGTATAAACATTCGTTCTGTTTACAAAATTTAAATGAAAATTGCTGAATAAAAAACTATTCGCCAAAAAGATTATATCACGTTACATACGCTAATTGAGTGTATCGAAAAAAGTAAATATAAAAATATATACGATGCTTTAACCAAAATAACAAAAATGTTTCAATGAAGAAATTTTTAAAACAAAAAATTTGCATGCGAACAATCATTTGGCGTTGACCAAAATTTTGGACACCAATCAACTTTAAATTTGTAATTAAATTGATTTGGACTTTGAAAAAAATTATTATTTTTTTAAAAAAACTATTGACGAGGTGATTCTCTTACATGTATTTTAATTAATGCACACGTGAACATTGCATAAATTTTAAATGATGTGCACAAGAAAATTTAAAAAATGGGCTGTGATTGGGGGTATAACCATGCAAAAGCGACATGTCGCGCTTTTATGTCTTTTACTATTCGCTCTCGCAATAAGCGGAGCGATGCTTAGCTGCGGCAAAAAGAGCACGCGTTCGGGTGCGGTTGGTAAGGATGACGGATCGGTGATCGTGCTTCCGAGCGAT
>JAOAAF010000170.1 GCA_026419015.1 Spirochaetota bacterium | reverse complement strand
GAGTTAGTATATACCTATGCGAATAATATAAATACAAAGGAAGGCGGAACGCATCTTGTTGGATTTCGCTCTGCTCTTACAAAGGTATTGAACGATTTTCTTAAAAAAGAAGGATATGAAAAGCGAATGCAGCAACTTTCGGGCGATGATGTCCGCGAAGGGTTAACTGCTATTGTCAGCGTTAAGCTTCCTAATCCACAATTTGAAGGCCAAACGAAAATGAAGCTTGGTAATGGTGAAGTAAAAGGAATTGTGGAATCAATAGTATATGAAAAACTAAGCCAGTTTTTCTATGAAAATCCACCTGTGGTGAGGAAAATTCTCGAAAAATGCATTTTGAGCGCACAAGCGCGCATTGCCGCAAAAAAAGCGCGGGATTTAACGAGAAGGAAAAATGCATTGGAATACGATTCGTTACCAGGGAAACTTGCCGATTGTTCGGAAAAAGATCCCGCCCTTTGTGAACTATATCTCGTTGAAGGTGACTCCGCGGGTGGATCTGCAAAGCAGGGAAGGGATCGAAATTTTCAGGCAATTCTTCCACTTAAAGGAAAAATACTCAACGTTGAGAAGTCTCGATTAGATAAGATTTTGTCAAACGAAGAAATTAAGACAATCATCACCGCGATTGGTACAGGTATTGGAAATGAAGAATTTGACATTGAAAAAGCACGCTATCATAAAATTATTATTATGACTGATGCAGATGTTGATGGCCTACACATTCGTACACTGCTTTTAACATTCTTTTTCCGTTATATGCCGGAACTTATTAAGAAGGGGTATCTTTTTATTGCGCAGCCACCGTTGTATTGTATAAAAGCTGGAAATGAAGTTCATTATGCATATACCGATGAGGAACGAGACGAAATAGTGAAAAAATTAGATGGGAAAAGTTACACTATTCAGCGTTACAAAGGTCTCGGTGAAATGAATCCGGAACAATTGTGGGAGACAACAATGAACCCAGAAAAGAGAACAATTCTTCAGGTTACGCTTGAAGATGAAGTTGAAGCAGAAGAGATTTTTACTATTCTTATGGGCGATGCAGTTGAACCGAGAAGAAAATTTATTGAAGAAAATGCTCGCAATGCACAAAATTTAGATTTGTGAATATAGAGGGACAGCTGTGGCAAAAAAAATAAAACAAGCAGGTGAGCGACACCAACGCGTAATAAATGTGGAAATAGAAGAGCAAATGAAGAACTCCTATCTCGATTACGCTATGAGTGTAATTGTCGGGAGAGCATTGCCTGATGTGCGCGATGGGCTTAAACCAGTACATAGGCGAATTTTGCACGCCATGAATGTGAGAGCGTGGCGAAGCGATCGGCCGTATGTAAAATCAGCGAAAATAGTGGGTGAGGTGATTGGGAATTACCATCCGCATGGCGACGCTGCAGTGTACGATACTCTTGTGAGAATGGTTCAAGATTTTTCAATGCGACTCCCACTCATCGATGGACAAGGAAATTTTGGTTCGCTCGATGGAGATCCACCCGCTGCATATCGATATACCGAAGCTCGACTTACGAAAGCAGCTGAAGAATTGCTTTTGGATATCGACAAAGAGACCGTAGATTTTGTTCCGAATTTTGATGATACGCGAAAAGAACCGACAGTCCTCCCAGCAGCGTTTCCAAATCTATTGGTTAATGGTTCAGCGGGTATTGCAGTTGGAATGGCAACAAATATACCTCCCCACAATTTGTCTGAAGTAATTGATGGCATTGTTGCGCTTATCGATAACCCCGATATGAAAGTGAAGCAGCTAATCAAATACATAAAAGGACCTGATTTCCCAACGCGCGGAATTATTATGGGGACTGAGGGTATTTTGAAAGCATATACGACAGGAAGGGGAAGTATAATTGTCCGTGGGCGAGTTGAAATTGAAGAAAGAAAAGGAAAGGAGTATATCATCATCACGGAAATTCCATATCAGGTAAATAAAGCAGCGCTCATTTCGCGCATTGCTGAGCTCGTGAATAATAAGGAAATAGAAGGAATTACTGAGCTACGAGATGAATCCGACAGAAGAGGTCTTCGAATTGTCATTGGCCTCAGAAAAGATGCAAATAGTTCGATTATCATCAATCAACTATATAAGCATACTCCACTCCAAAGTTCGTTTGGCATTATACTGCTTGCGTTGGTAAATAATGAACCGAAGGTCCTCGATCTGAAGGGCATGCTATCTCACTATATAATACATCGCAAAACTGTAGTAACGCGCAGAACGCAGTATGAACTGAAAAAAGCAGAAGAGCGTGCTCATATATTAGAAGGATTGCAGATTGCACTCGAAAACATCGATGAAGTCATTCATCTTATTCGCTCTTCAAAAACAGTTGAAGAAGCGGAAGAGAAGCTCATTAAACGCTTTAAGCTCACCGAAATTCAAGCAAAAGCCATTTTGGATATGAGGCTTCAAAAGCTCACGAGCCTTGAGGTTAAAAAGGTAATCGAAGAGCTTCGCGAGCTACTTGAAAAAATTAAAGAATTGCGCGCGATTCTTAAAAGCGATGCGCGTATTTTGGGAATTGTAAAAGATGAGCTTCTTGAGATTAAGAGAAAATATGGAGATGATCGTCGAACAGAAATTCAGCATGGAGGAGAAGCATCGGCAGATTTCGATGCCGAAGACCTTATTGCCGATGAAGATATGGTGGTTACCATTACGAATGATGGGTTCATTCGAAGGCTTCCTGTCGATACGTTTAAAAAACAACGACGAGGTGGGAAGGGAGTTATTGGAATATCGGGGAAGAAAGAAGATTTTATTAATATGATGAATATCTCCTCCACACATGATATTATTTTTCTCTTTTCGAACAAAGGGAAAATTTTTGGGATGAAGACATATGAGGTTCCATTAGCTTCCAAAACGAGTCGCGGGAAATCTCTTAAGGGAATTATTAACCTTTCAGCAGGAGAAAATATTACTGCAATGTGTTCGGTACCCGAAATAAGCGAGAATGTTTATTTGTGCATGTGCACAAAAGATGGGATCTTAAAGAAGATAGAGGTGAGCGAGTTTGTGAATGCCAAGAAAGGTGGCATTATTGCAATTAATTTAAAGAAAAATGATGAACTTGTGGATGTAAAATTAGTTCGCGGTGACGATGATGTAGTGTTGGCGACGAGAAATGGACTACTGTTGCGAACAAACTTGAAAAAAATGCGCCCAATGGGGAGAAGTGCCGCAGGGATAATCGGAATGCGACTTTCAGACGATGATTCAGTAATTGGACTCGATGTAGTGAAAAACGATTCATCGCTTTTGGTGGTAACTTCGAAAGGATTTGGCAAAGTTGTGCCGTATAAGCATTTTGCAACGAAAGGGCGCGGTGGAAAAGGAATGCAGTATGTAAAAATTACGGATA
>JAOAAF010000169.1 GCA_026419015.1 Spirochaetota bacterium | reverse complement strand
GTGGAAAAGTAGAGTGTTTAAGCTTCCAATAGTGGGATTTAAAGAACAGAGCTTTCAGTCTGCGGATGACTGTAACGACGTTTAAGCTTCCAATAGTGGGATTTAAAGATTTATTTAAAAAATACAAAAACAGAATTTTAAAAAGTTTAAGCTTCCAATAGTGGGATTTAAAGACGAAGGACGAAGCGTTATCAAAGCCGGATAGGGTGTGTTTAAGCTTCCAATAGTGGGATTTAAAGTTAACGCGAATTTAACCATGTTTGTGAAAGCTATATCGGTTTAATGTATCCCATCAATCATCCCATTTTGGAAAACCACGAGATATGAAACTGAAATCCTATGAAAACTTATTCTTCGGCACAAAGCAATGAAACAAAATACAATTCTCTAAAGGTAAAATAGACAACACTCAGAAGTGTGGAAAAATTGTTGACCAAAGTTTCCATTACCGACACCATATATTTCCCAAAAGCTCTGCCACTCTCCATCCGGAATTGCTTTATGACATCCGCAGGTACTCAAAAGCCCGGTTTTCTCAAAACGAAGGTGTTCTCATGGTCTCACCTCTATGACCTATCAATTCTTATAGGAGATTATTTCATCGGGTCAGTACTCGCGAAGGAATTGTATGGGCCTCTAATCCATGAGGGTGCCACAGTTTCGAAAAGTGTTGCCGCGTTTTACTACTGCGCAATACCCCTCTACCTTGTTGGCATTTTGATATATTTAAAGCCCCTTAAACATTGCGTCGCGATTGCAGGCGTGCCGAGACCGACTTTCACGAGCGGGGATCAGACGGCATTTGTGTTCAGTTCGTGCATCTTTGGCCTTACGGCCGCTGCAATCGTGGTGGAGCATACTAACCTCCCCAACGCGTCGCATGATGTCATTGGGTTCAGCGTCACTGGCATCTTTGTACTTGCTGGTGGGCTGTTTTATTTCATTCACTACTATGCCATGCGCATCGTGGGTACCGGCAAAGGGATGGGAAAGGAAGCATACTACATCCTTCTTGTGGCAGGATATTTACTCATGTACCCGCTTGTCGTCGGCACCTTTGGACCGATTAGCGCGATGCAGATATCGCTCGACATACGGCTTGATAGTTCTCCTCCTACGGGAATCTTCGACGTTTTTATGAAATCCTTCGTGAGAGGTCTCATGCTAAGCTTTTGGGCCTGGATGCTTATATACCCAATCCGAAGTATCGCAGGTGCGCCTTTGGGGGCGAAGGGACGCGGATGGTTCTTCTTTATCGAACTGTCTTGTTACTACACGATGAAATTCTTCATCAGGTACTACGGTTGAAATTACATGGCTATGCGATCCTGCGGTTGGCAATTTGGTTCATAGTATCCGCGAAGCACACATCATGCGGGTTGAAAGCTAAAAGATCATTAATTCGATCGCGATTTGAGAAAGAAATGCACCATGTGTTACCAAAACGTTTGCTTGGTAAAGCGATGCGACATTTTTTTGAAAATTAACCCAAGCTGATGCGGTATGTGTATTCCCATTGACAACAATGCTTTGAAGAATTCTGATCGTCTCTTTTCGTGATGGAGAGAAAAAAACGAGCTTTTGTTAGGCTCTCGATGAGTTGCGTATGCAAGAAGTGTTCTGCACAGCATCAACATGAACGCGAAAACATGCAATCACGAGCTATACTTGTATATGCGCTATTTGTTTGAAACGCTTCTATTTACGGAAACTGAGGAAGAAACCCGCGCGATTATGCCGCATAATGTTGCCTCCTAAAACCTCTCTTCCCCTCTCTACATCCAGCACGCCATTGAAACTCTTTTCGGATTAAAGAAAAAGAAGTTTACAGCGCCTGAAATTTGTTACCCCAAAAATCCTTTCATACAGATTACGATTTTCACCCACATTACTTTTTTTTACTATTTTTCACATTTAATATGTTTTGTCAAGGTGGGATGATTGGGCGAATACGGCCAATTACAACTTTTCCCTTGTTTTTAAGATTTCTATTTTACATAAACATCGAAATAAAGAATTTATATTTTCACACGCATCGATCACATTTGAAGTTAATCAAATTGAGTTAATAATTTCGGAGCAAGTATACTTACATGTATACTTACTATAAAGAAGCATGGCATCGCATATATCAGCGTCCATCTGTGTTATATAATTGCCAACTTTATCAAAGTTTGACCTATGCTTTGCTTCGGAAAACATAACTTGGCATATTTATAAAAGTTATACGAAACGCGATAATTTAAATAAATGTGGAATAAATGAGAACCAATAAACAACAAACTGGAGATAAAAATTTTTCTTGTCCAATGAAGTGAGAAACACTGGTCACTTTCGAAATATGGAAATCCATTAGCAAAGAGAAAATATTTCAAAGGATTTACGCCATATAATCGACAAATGATTCCTCGCGGTCGATACATTAATATTTCTCCATGTGGCATCACTTTAAATCGACAACTTCATGAAGAAAATGGTAAACAGTCGATTTGCTATGCGCTCAATTTTTCAGACAATCGCAAAACTTCATTGGCGTTCTCAGCGATCTTCTCTGCTTCGATAAGCGTAGCCTCGTTTTGTGCATTTAGGTCGTTAATGGCTTTCACAATCTCATCAATTGCGCGTTTCTGCTCCTCAAGCGAAACCATGACTTCATTTGATTGTGCATTCACAATCTCAGCTTGCGAATAGATCGTCTTATTGAACTCAATTTGCTTTTGGACATAGCCGTGTACCTTGCTTAACATATCAATAATCGCATTGGTGCTGTTGATAACATTGGTAATCTTATTAATCACATCGGTGACGTCGCTCATGCCAGCTGTAATCTCGCGGTTACTCATTTGAATGAGAGAATCAATCTCCTTAATGCTCGTTGCCGTTTGCTCGGCGAGTTTTGATATCTCATTGGCAACAACGGCAAATCCCTTTCCGGCCTCGCCTGCCCGCACCGCCTCAATTGATGCATTGAGTGAAAGCAAATTTATTCTATCGGAAATATCGTTAATTATTAAGATGATATTCGCTATATCCTTAGAACTATCAGTTATTTTCCCCAGGCTCGTGTTCATGTTTTTTAGCGAAAGCTCGCTCATCTTGATCTGATCTGAAATAACGTTTGCAAGGACCATGGTTTCCTTTGTTATTTGGACAACTTCATTGATTATGGTTGATAGCGCTTCCAATTTATTAGAGAGGTCGGACATGTTTGTCGTTTGCATTTTGGCGCTCTTATCAATATTTTCCATGCTCGATGAAATCTCCTCGATGATTGACGTTGCCTCCTCAAGACTTGCCGCGCTGGATTGCGCTTTTTCTAGAAAACTTGTGGAAGTAGCGGTAAGGCGGCTTGACATATTCTTAAGCTCCTCCGATGTTCTTCGTAACTGTGCTATCATATTTTCAATCATCGCATACTGCTCATTAATTGTTTTTGATTCGCTCTTAATTTTTTCATACGCCGATTTGAAGATCCATCGAATAAGCAGGAGCACCACCGTTGACAAGACGATCGGGAAAATAGTAT
>JAOAAF010000168.1 GCA_026419015.1 Spirochaetota bacterium | reverse complement strand
GAATACGAGATTGAACAGTTGCGGGATCTCCATTCTTCTTTAAGCAAGGAGTATTTGCAAACTCTTTTAGATTCGCAAACCAGCCAAGTTGAAGAAAGGAAAAGGATCGTACATCTTTTCCATATAAAAGAACAAACAATTTTACAGAAAATGAATGCGATCGTAGAACAAATTCGCGATAAAAGCGCGCAGGAAAGCGATCAGTTGATCGATTTTTATTTAAAGTTAACGGCTTCCTCCATTGTAATGCTCGCTGTTGCAGCAATTCTGATGGGACTTTTCATTGGCAATCTTGTGCTTCGTACCCATACGTATCTGCAACTCAAGATTGAACGTCGCACGCGAGATATTCAGAATGCAAACCAGCTTCTCGCTCAGTCTGAAAGGCGATATCGGCAAATTATCGAATCCACCAGCGATATTATAATCACGCTAAACAGCAATTTCGTTATCACCAGCGCAAACACCGCGGTGAAGAAAATTTTTGGCATAAATGCGAATGACTTAATCGGCAACAATTTTATCGATTTGATTTACGAAGGAAGCGACGGCCGAGGGATGTCGAAAAAAATCATATTAGAAAAAATCACCGATTTCCTTACAGAAAAAAATTCCGTGAATTTTATTGCTGACTTTTGCATGCCAACAATCCTCGAACCAAAAACACTGCATGTTCAGCTCGAACATATCGAAAGTGAAGCGCAAATCGAAATTTTAGGGCGAGGCACCCCTGTGGCAAATGCCAATTTGGCAAAGTTTTTGTCCTATGAGCGTCTCAGTTTAATTGCCGATAACTATTTAAGCGATGCTAACGAGATTTCCTTCCGATTGACCAATATGCTCATCAAATATCTCGAACCGAGTGAAATCACGCTCATTCGCATAGGACTACGAGAGATGATCATCAATGCAATTGAACATGGAAATCTTGAAATCACTTTTGAAGAAAAAACCCGCGCATTAGCGGAAAATAACTACTTTGAACTTCTCGCCAAACGGAGAAACGAAGCTCCTTTCGCCAATCGAAAAGTGCGCATCGATAGCATTATCAATTCTGCGAAGGCAATCTTTCGCATCACCGATGACGGAAAGGGATTTGATGTAAACGCATATTTGTCGAAAAAAGAAATCGAACATACCTTAAGTCATGGACGTGGCATTACAATGGCGATGCAGGTCTTCGACGAGGTACGGTATAACAACAAGGGAAATCAAGTATTGCTGATCAAATATCTTGACAAAAACAAGCCTCAACAAATTTCTGGGAAAGGGCTTTCCCACTGCCACCCCGTCTTACCAGTTTGACGATAGCGTTCAAGCCTTCGGATCGTGATTTCTGCAAATATCGGATCGTTATCGAACGTGAAGACTTTCCTTCCAAGCCGTTCGCCCGCGATGAGCGTTGTCCCAGAATGGGAAAAAAAATCGACCACAAGATCGCCCTTATTGCTCGAGGCGGCAACAATCCGTTCGATAGCCTTTAGTGGCTTTTGGGCATAACACCCTGGTACATTTTCTTCCAATCGATAAAATACTTGCTGCACATCGACCCACACATTGCCTGCGCGAATTGTGCGAGAACGGCTCCGTTCAAGATTTTCTTTTCGATCCCCCTTTACCCACTTGTAGTAACCGCGCAATATTTTAGGGATATCGGTATATTCTGCATCGACATTGAAAATTGGCGAACCCTTAACGTAATACAAAAGTTCCTGACGGATCCACATCCAATTTTTTTGCGTCCCATAGCCACGTTGATTTCTCAACGTGATAAAATTGCGCGGTTTAAGTTCTTTAAAGCTTCGCAACAGAAGCATAATATCTGCCAATGGTTGAAACCCATCGTTCACATCCGCACCAACCCACAAATAAAAACTCGAATTTTCTGCCATATGCGCGAGGCAATTTGTAATCCATTTTCTCGAAAACTCTATATATTCTTCGAGACTACATTTGCCCAACGCTTTCGTCGGTTTCCCACCAAGCACGACATTATATGGCGGATCGTTGAGCGCTAGCACTGCGGTTTTCGTTTCCATAATGCGCGACACGCTGCTTGAATCAGTAGCATCCAACACACCAACTCGATGCCCGCGGATTGGATCTTCCCACACCTGCCCCTTTGAGAGTCGGCATAGCGGTAAAATTCTGTTTCTTAACTCTTCATTGCAATCAAGGCGAGGAAGTTTTTCACATGTAGGCACTCTATAAGCAGAAGAACTGTTCCATTTTCGCATTTTTGCATTTCCATTATTTTCAAAAAATTTTAAAATATTCGTTTACAGCATATTCAACATGATGCAATCGTCAAACATATTCACATTCATATTAATTTCATGCGCTACAAAATCCATTGTATGCGTCAATTCGGCATAAAAAAGAAACAGTTTACAATTGCAATATATTCAGGGATTGTTATTGTCCTTTTTGTTGTTTCATTCTTCCCCGAACATATTACCGGATATCCCCCTCACAAAATTTCATTTACCGGTGCTCTTCCTCCTTCTTTTAATCATCTTGCTGGGACCGACTACTTAGGGAGAGATATACTTTCGCGTACAATAGCTGGAGCTCGACTTTCCTTTGTAATTGGTGCCATTTCGCGAATTTCAAGCGTTGCCATTGGCCTTGTTATAGGAATAATTGCTGGAATGAGCCCACCATTGTTTCGACAGTCAATAAACTTTTTCATTGAGGTATTCCTCTCCATTCCCGCATTAATTCTCGCCCTTACCCTTGCAATGGTGCTTGGGGAAAGCAGGAGCACAATTTTTATTGCAATAGTTGTGGGCACCTGGGCACCTGTTGCGCGCTACTTTTCAACATATGTTGCGAATATACGAGTCGCTGAGCACATTTTATCTGCTCACGCAATCGGAGCACATCCCATCCGAATTGCGCTTTTCCACATTTTCCCTGTTTTATTGCCATCGCTCATCCCCCTTGTCAGCACAGGGATTGCCAGTTCCATCATGCTCGAATCGACGCTTTCCTTTTTGGGAATTGGCGGTGTTGGTACCTTATACGAATTGCCATCGTGGGGCGTAATGATACAAGAAGGATCCCGTGTAATTTTCGATGCACCGTGGATGCTCATTGCACCTTCAATATTCCTCACCACTGTGATAATATGTTTCAACCGTATTGGCGATGCATTTGAAACGCAAAAATAGATTAACTTTTTTTAAGCATTCTTTATTCTATATTTTTCTACAATATATAAAAGCACCAGCATGAGAACAGAAGCTTGAAGATTGCTGACGAAATCTCCTAAATCGAAACTTCTCCCTGGTGAAAAATGCTGTATCGCTTCGTCAGCAAAACCCACAAGAGTGGCAATGCATAAAGTTAATGCATAGCGATTCCACGAGGATGTAACGTGACATACTGCGGTATATGCCAAATACGTTAAAATGCCATATTCAATAAAATGAATTTTTTTATCGAAACCCTTATTTTGAATAATAACAAGCGCATACACGATGGAGTAAAATCCCAAGACAATTGCGGGCGCTATTTTTTTAGCGGTGTAGCGAAAAAATAAAAAAACGACAATAGCTAAATAAAAACATAGGAGTATATACACCTGTCTCTTATACACATC
>JAOAAF010000167.1 GCA_026419015.1 Spirochaetota bacterium | reverse complement strand
ATGCAAGTGTTTATTGAGGCGCTCTATGGCAAAAGGGAACCCATATGGGGATTGAATTTTTCTACAAAAGCAATGTTTGGTGGACGCTTGTTGCGATGGGATTCTTTTTTGCGCCAATGCTTGTCTATGGCATGATACGAGGAGTTCGTGAAGGGATGTTGGTTGAACCATCTATAAAGGACAAACTCCCATCGCCTATACGCATATTGGTTGTTTTCTTTTCGATGCAATGGGTGGTTTGCCTCGGTCTTGCAGTTGTTGCCACAGTTATTGTCATCAATGTTGGGAATGCGTTGGGGCATATTGGCTGGGGATATGTGGTAGGATTGCCAGCAATTGCACTGCTTTATTTTGTAGTGTTATTTCGAAAAGAAGGGATAATGAATCGTATTGTTCGTATGCTTTATATTGAGGAATAGGAGAGTTTTTGGTTCGATGCCTGCGGTTGCTTTTTAAACAAAAGCGCTGCGGGCATTGATTGATGCGGAGTCACCAACGCGCTTTGTGTTCTTCTGCCCAACCAATTATGTTTTCAATTTTCAATTTTTTGCCGCTTTCAGCGATTACCGTGCCAGAATATTTGCCGAAAAGTTGATGCACTTCGCTTGCAACGATGAGTAAATTCGATTTCGCCACGCGTTCGAAAAATGGTTTAAATTCAAGAGCAAGGCGTCCATCCAGCGAATTGAAATGCCACGGCTTCATGAAATTTGCGCTGTCATAGTGAAATTCCACATAATCCAATTTGTGGATTACGCCGTCGATAAAAAAACAGTTTTCTGTTGCTTGCGAAAGATCTCCAAACCCTTTTCCAAGATTTAGCCCGAATGTCTTTCCGTTTGGCAAAAAGCCTGAGGCGCTTGCCCAATTCCAAAAGCTGCGATATTCCCATACCCCTCTTCCCCAATCCAAAGTCGCAAGCGCTTTTTTGCGAGCAAAGGCGTATTCTTTGCTGCCGAGCACAAAAGCGCCTTCGGCAGGCATACAGTTAATCTTTTGGTTGTAGTAAAAGCCTTTTTCGCCTATTGGCGTCATCATAACAATTGAATCGCGCGGTTTTTGGTGCAAAATCCAGTGAGCGCTGAAACCTTTCCCGTTGCGAAAGTTAGGCCATTTGACGAAAATTTCCCTTTCGGCTCCCTTAGCAATGAATTTGAACGAAACATCATCTTTTTTAAAAAAACTGTTTTCCGCACTCGATTTTCCTAATACAAACCCTTTGCCAAAAGGAACGATAAGAGTATCTTCGACGTATTCCTTTGAGATGAAATCGATGAAATATACAAATGCCAGGCCTGCATAGCCCAAATTAGAAATAGTTGCAGAAACAAAAAACTCATCCGTAGTGATGCCGTAATAATCCCATTCCTTGATTCTGATTTTGTTTAATATTGTAAAAGGAAAGATCGAGACGTTTTCTGGATTGTATGTGCGTACGGGATGAGTTGCATAGCCAACTTCTATGAGCGTCCCATCGCTGTTGAGCAAATCCCCTTTGGTTGTTACGAACTTTTGCATAGTACCCCCAAATAATATACGTTTAATTTTATGTTGGCATTCCCAAAAGCCGAGAAGCTTCTAAAGACGCATCTTTTACAATTGATATGTATTCTTTTCTTTTTGAATTTATTTGTTCCTTTGTGCCTGATATTCCAATAGAATATTCGACAATACCCCTGTGATTGAAAACGGGTGCAGCGATGCAAATAATTCCTTTTCGAAATTCTTCGTTATCGATGGCAAATCGCTGTTGTATAATTTCCTGAAGGTGTTTAAGGTAATGCGTGTGAGAGGTAATAGTATTTTGCGTATATTTTTTTAGCGTTACCGAACGCACGATTTTTTTTACAACATCTTCGTTTTGGAAAGCCAAAAGTACTTTACCGAGAGCAGTAGGAAAGGCGGGTTCGCGAGTCCCAACCGAGATGTGCATGCTCAAATTTTGACGTGGTTGCTCAACAGCGATAAATACCACTTCATTTCGATCGAGAATTGCTAAATGAGCATTTTGATTTGTCTTTTCGCAAACGGTTTTTAAAATTGGCCGCAGAAAAATTTCAATTTTTGTCTGTTCGCCGAAGGCGCCCGAAAGTTCCATGATTTTAAAGCCCAATGAATATTTTTTTGTTTCTGGGTCTTGATGCACAAAATTGTGATGGGCTAATGTAGCAAGTAGGCGAAATATTGAGGAACGATCGATATTGAAATGCGCGGCGATTTGGTTAAGCGAGAGAGGCTTTTCCGATTTGCGCAAAATGTCCAATATTTTTAATCCCCTTTCAAGCGATTGAATTGTCTGTGCCATAACTTCCTCAATAGTGTTTCATATTATGCAATGGAAGGAATGGAAATTATGTCAAGGATTTATTTCAACAATTATCGACTTGCGATAATGAGTTTCAATAAGAGCGATGAAAAAGGCGTAAATGGCGATTAATCAGTTTGCAAAAAATTAATTTTTTTTGAATTCTTTACATTTTTTTGTTGACAATGTGTTCACGTGTGCATCTCTTTAATGTAAGATCGTTCCATGCAACTCTCAATGCGACAATCATAATATGATTATGAGGGTAGATTTCCAATATGAAATCCCGATCGGCAAAAAAACAAAAAATCGTCACAATTAAAGATATTGCAACCGTTGCAGGCGTATCGCACACCACGGTTTCGCGCGCTCTTGCTGACAGCCCATTGATTACTCCCAAGCAAAAAATGCGTATTCAGAAACTTGCCAACAAGATGGGATATGTCCCGAATCTTTCGGCTCGAAGCCTTGTGCGGGGGAGATCGTTCACTGTGGGGTTGTTTTTTTCATCAATCGGTTCTCACATCACGCCCGACTTCTATTATCAGGCTACCACTATTCTCCAAAAAACGGTGAAAGATGAATACAATCTTGTCATCCGCGGAGTTGATGATTACGCAGGCGATTTTTCCAAAATCACCCAATCGTTTTTTGAGGGAATCATGCTCATAAGCCAAACCGAAGATGATGACCCGTTCATTCAGCACCTAGTGCGCAATGCGATACCGTTTGTGCTGGTGAACAGAAAGCACGATCTTCGCACCGTCGATTGCTTTTATGCAAATGAACGAGAAGCGATATCCCAGCTGGTTATAACGTTATCGGAGATGGGGCACAGGCGCATAGCTTTTGTAAAAGGGCCAGAAGGGCGAATTTCCACGCGCGAGCGCTTCCAGGGCTTTTTAGATGCAGTGAAAGGATTGGGCTTACCTACGGAGGGAATTGTGCTCAATGGCGATTATACGTTCGAATCGGGATATCGGGCAGGATGTGTGCTTTCAGCGCAGCGTCCCCTTCCCGATGCGGTGGTATGTTCGAACGATAACATGGCAATTGGCCTTATGCGAGCGCTTGCCGAAAAAGGCATTGTTGTGCCCGATGCGATTTCCGTTACTGGATTCGATGGAGCGGAAATGGGGCGGTATATATATCCCGCTCTGTACACGGTATTGCGGCCCGTTGAAACCATTGTTTTAGAAGCCGCAAAGCGATTAGTTCAAAAGCTTTCTAGCGGTGATTGCGAACAACCGCAACAGATGTGTTTTGGCTGCACGGTTATACAAGCTGTCTCTTATACACATCT
>JAOAAF010000166.1 GCA_026419015.1 Spirochaetota bacterium | reverse complement strand
GTATGTATGTCACTACATTCGGAAGTCCAATCTCGCCGGGGCAAACCCATGCGCATCGCCCACAGCCAACGCATCCTGGCCGTAAATACTTTCTCGATTGCGAAAATGAAAGTTTACAAAAAAACCTTTTATTCCGTCGGTCCTCAATCGGTTTTCGAGGATTATGATCTCCCGCCATCTTCGAGTAGCCTTCATAGGAACACGAATCCCAACTTCGAATTCTCTCAGTACTTCCATCAGCCATATTCACATCTTCAACATTAAAGCACGAACACGTTGGGCATACAAATGTGCACGCCCCGCATTCGAAGCACTGTTTACCAATATATTCCCATATTTCTTCTTTAATAAAACCTGTAGTGACGCGATTTGTTACACGCGAAATCCATGCTTTGTTTTCAACAGCAAAATCGGTAAAAAGCGAAAGCGAACGATCAACTGCTGCCTTCTTTTTTGCCACATATTCTTCGCTGGCAACAGAGAACTGGAATTTTTCCATAAGCGCTTTGCCTTTTTCGCTTCCTACTTCGATCAAATATTCATTGCCCAACTCCGTGAGATTGAGATCGTATCCTTCTTTTGCAGCAGGACCGCTATCGGTGCATGCGCAAAAACACTGCGCAAATGGATTTATGCAGGTATTTGAAACGATAAAAACTTTTTTTCGGTTTGTTAAATAAAACTCATCGATAAATTCTTGCCCTAAAAAGAATCGATCGAGCACCTTAATCCCTTCCAGATCGCACGAACGAATGCCAATTAGCGCTTTTGGTCTAACGACATCCTTCCGCTCAATTGTTACTTTTTTCGCTTTCGCATCGTAGAAATACTTCAAAATACACTCCGCATGGGGATATATCACATGTTTTGGCGGTATTGCAGGGATGGCTGCATTAAGATCAATTTTAGAAAGATCGTCGATCTGATCGAACATCACCTGCCCCGTATGTTCTTCAATATACGGACCATACATGCTGTACTCCTTCGAAAGCGCTTCAAAAATTTTACTAATTTCGTTTTTCGCTATCACGTACATGCTCACACCTTCTCAATCTTGACAGATATGGTTGCATCTTCGCCGTGTCCAAGAACATCGCGATGCTCAAGCAAAAATGTTGAAATATTTTCTTGAATGAAATACGGAATATATGCCGTCCCTGAAGGGATTTCGTCGGATATTTTTGCCTGTGCCTTCATTTCCCCCGCCTGCGACTTAACCAACACTGGCCATTTGTCGCGCACACCAAGCTTCTTTGCATCATCAGGCGATATTTCCACATATCCTTCAGGATACAAAAGTAGAGTTGTATTATACTCTCTTAGCGGTATTTTGGTAAGGCGCATAAGATTATTTTGATGCCAAAAATGCTGGGCTTTGCCGATCATCAATTGAAAAGGATAACTATCGTTCGGCTGCGATACAGAAAAATCAGCCTTAAGTGGATAAAATGCGAGTTTCTTTTCCGCTTCATCGGCTAAAAAGCATTCTTTCCCTTCTGGATTTTTCGCATCGCAAGGCCACTGAATACCAAACGTTTTCTTTAATTTCTCATAACTAATTCCAGAATATTGTGGCGTCACCGATGCGATTTCCTTCATCACATCCGCTGCCGAGGTATAATTCCACGCAATCCCCGCTTTTTTCGCAAGTTCCGCGTATAATTTCCAACCGGGAAGCACCCCTGCAGGTGCCTCCACCTTTTTCTCGGAAAGCTGAATTCGCCGTTCTGTATTGGTATAGGTTCCATCGCTTTCAATATACATTGCAATTGGCAACACCGCATGAGCAAATTCAGTAAACGGATTTTCAAATGCACCGATGTAGACAATGTATTCGAGTTTTTTTAACTTCTCCGCATACCGCACAATTCCATCATCGTGATCGACCACTACGAGCGCTTTTATTTTTGAGTTCGGATCGGCTAAAAGCAATTGTGGCATTGTCCCTTTCTTCGCAGGAATTTCCATTCCCCACACTTTTTCGCAATGCGATCGTGCGCGCGCATCCTGGATCGGTTGATAACCCGGCAACAAATCAGGCGCAACTCCCATATCGTATCCGCCTTGCAGATTATTTATGCCTGTTACTGGATTTACACTTGAGCCGTTAACCCCAATTTTTCCCGCAAGTAAAAATAAATTAAATAGATACCCAATTGTTTCTGAATCCAACCCGGAAATGCCCGATGGGTAAAACGCCATAGCCCTTTTCGAACGAACAAGGCGCGCCGCAATGTCGCGGAGCACATCAATTGAAAGTCCTGTTTTCTTTTGTATGTCATCATACGTCAATGAACCAACGAGGTTCGCAAAACCTTCAAAACCCGATGTGTATTTTTGTATATAGGCATTATCAACCAATCCATCATCGATTAGGATTTTCCCCAATGCGGCAATTACTACCTTGTGCGAGCCCGGTTTTGCCATCAAACAGACATTGCTCAGTTTCACAATTTGCGTTACTCGGCTATCGAGGGAAACCATGAAGGCCCCTGCCCGCTTCGCTTTATGCAATTCGCTGCCGAGAATTGGATTTTGTTTAGTAATGTCGAAATCAATCACAAATATGAAGTCCGCACCACCAATCGACTTCACCGAACCTAACATTCCTGCAAATCCTGTCCCCGCATAAAGTACATCCAAACTTGCGCGATGTCCCCCTTCCGAGTCTAACCCGATATTGTTCGTTTTCAAGACAGTTCGCGCAAACTTCATCAAAAGATAATTTTCTTCATTGGAAGATCGCGGCGAAGCTATCACAGCAATGGAATCGGGAAAACTTCCTGCATATTTCTTGAGATTTGTGACAACTTCGAAAATGGCTTCATCGAGATTTACTTTGGTAAGGTTCCCGTTTTTGCGCATTAACGCGGTGGTAATTCGATGAGGTGAACTTAACAATTCATGAATATTCCATCCACGGACACAAAGTCTTCCTTTGCTCACAGGATGATTGCGCAATGGATATACACCAGCAGTTTTTCCGTTTTGAATTTTCAACAGATGCCCACATCCATTGCCACAAAAGGTACAAATACCCGCTTTATACGCCATAGGCTTCACTCCTCAAATGTAGTGGCCACTTCTTACGACAATCTTTCGTGTATTACCAATCCTTCTCGCTATAAACAACATTCGACCATTCTGCAATACCAGTATATCCCTCCCTGTTTAATAAATAAATACGAAAAATAAATGCGCATGACGAGAGGGGAATTTTTTTCTTTTTTTGTAGGGGAATTTCCCTACACATTTTATGTCTTTTTTTACAAAATTTTCTTGCAAATGTTCCTGAAAGTGCATTTATCAGGTAAAGGGATCTTTTGCATCTTTTGGCAACTATATGCAGTGTCATAAAATGCTTTTCTCACGCATTCGCATTGGATGATCGCTGAATGCTTTTAAAGTTCCCACATTTTCACTGGAGGTGCAAGTATGATGTCACATAAAACTCTGTGTTTTATATGCGCGATGTCCATATCCCTCACAATATTTCCAACAAATTCTCATTCTGACCAAAAACTTACACTTAAAAGCAGTGCATTTCTCAATAACGGATATATTCCGCAAAAGTACACGTGTGAGGGGCTCAATCAATCGATACCCCTCGAATGGTCGGGTGCGCCTGCAAAAACTAAATCGTTTGCCCTTGTGGTGGATGATCCCGATGCCCAAAAAGTTGTGGGTTACACATGGGTTCACTGGGT
>JAOAAF010000016.1 GCA_026419015.1 Spirochaetota bacterium | reverse complement strand
AAGCAGGAGCGGGTCTTATCCACACAGATCCTGAAGACCTCATTCCTTTTTTACGAGATGATCAAAAGATATATTGGATCCACACACCTCGAACAAATGAGGATGGCTTTAGCAAAGGGTGGATTCTTGAAAAAGGGAGCGAAATAATTATTAGATAATTTTTAATAAAACGCCTTGACAGAAAAAACAATGAATATACTACAATAGTGTTATAAACGTGAATATTTCACCCAACACAAACGGATAATAGAATTTTCTATCATGAATGGAAATCCCTACCTAAAAAAGCTTAAAGCATTTGATCCAAAAACAGATCTTACTGTCAATGAAACATTCACGTTCGATGGAAGCGGCATAGAAGATAGTGCCCTTTTTGAAAGCACCGAAAATGACAACGCCATTCAGAAATCGCATCCCAATTTTGGGAAAGAATTTACTTCCTTCCGTGCTAATTCAGCTATAAGTGCAACTTTAGCAAAAATATCCAATTTTGACGGCAGTATTGTTTTGATCGCATGCGATAATGCGGGTAATGTTTTTATTCTCAATGAAAATCAAGGATCATTGGAATTACGGGAAAAATTTAAAATTTCTGGTTCAATTATTAAAAGACCAGCATATGCAGATGGCGTGTTGTATATTGTAACACGCGAAGGAATGATATGTGCAGTTGTCACAGGTCTAAACCGCCAACACGATACGCAGCAAAAAGCACAACTGTTATGGCAAAAGAAGCTCGAGAAAGGAATTCACACAGAACCAATTGCAACGGGAAAATTGCTCATCGTTGCAGCATTAGACGGCCTTTACTGCTTTGAAGCATATTACAAAAATCCAAAAGAGAAAGCTATTGGGAAACAACTGTGGCATCAACAAATTGCTGGGGGAACGGTTTCTACTCCTTTGTTGGACGGTGGTACTATTTATTTAGGCACAGAAGAGAAAAAGCTGGTCGCAATTGAATACGGTGGTGACAAGGCACGAATCTCATGGAGCGTTGAGGCTTCGGCACAAATTCGAGTTCGCCCTTCCCTCGCGTTGCAAAATTCTTTTATTATTTTTCCCTCTATTGACGGATCAGTATATTGTTTGGATAAATCACAGAGAAAACTTCGATGGGTTTTTATTGTAAAATCACCGGTATTAAGTCCAATTTTCTCTCTTCCTATTGATGGGAGAGAATATTTGTTTTTCGGTGCCGACGATGGATTTTTTTATTGTATAAGCGAAGAGGGAAAAGAGGTGTGGAAATATAAAACAAATGGGAAAATAAGAACCGAAGCGGCATATTGGAATGGTGTTATTTATTTTGGGTCAGAGGATAACAATTTATACGCGGTGGATGCAAAAAAAGGAAATCTAATATTCAAATTTACAACAGATGGTAATATTAACGGTTCTCCTGTAATTGTAGATGATAGAATTTATTTTGGTTCGTCGGATTCATTTATCCATGGAATTCACATATAATATGCAATTATTTCAAATTGGGAGGCAATAAATGAGGGGGGTTCTTTATGCAATATGCCAATTTTTACATTTAGATCCAAGAATATACGAGTTAGAACGGGAAATCGAATTTCATCGGTACATCATTTTTGCTGCTGTGCTGGTGATAATTCTCCTCATGTTGGTGGTATACTTGCAGCGGAAAATCATCAACGCACAAAAAAAAGGAACAGCCCCTTCACTTTTAAAACGCATTAAACCAAAGTTATCAACAAAAACATCAGAAAATAGTTCTGACACAAAAACTACCTCCACACATCGCCAGGGAATGGTGTCTCCAAAAGAACTGCCCGATCCCGGTTTAATTTTTAAATACTCACTTGCCAAAGAAGATCAAAACGAAAAAACCATCATCATCGGACAAACAGAAGGCAATATTAAAACATATTCAACCGAAGTCATTAACAATCATCTCGCTATTACCATTCGAATTATTGAAAATAAAAGGGAACAGGATATTTACAATTTACCAAGTCAAATAGTTGAGGAATACTTGCTCAATATTCGAAGGGAAGGGAAGGTTCTCATTTATTATCCTGGTTTAGAAAATTTTCGTGAGATGAGTTCACGAGAAAGATTTTACCTAACGCAAAAACCCGATGAAATGGGTGATCCTACGTTTGAAAAATTGGACCCAAAACAACCCATTCGATTTCGCTTGGGTGACCGGTTAAATCAGGATGGGAAATTTATCAAAGGGTATTTTGAGTTTCATCTTTTTACCCAGGACTATGAAGTAAAAACAAAATCTGGTATCCCGAAGATTGAAAAGAATTTTTTACTCCGATTGTATAAGATTTATCCGGGATATGACACGGGAGCCCCTACCGATGATGGCTTATATCCCATGATCGATCCTTTTACTTCAAGGTAATTCAATGGCAAAAGATCCACTGCATAGTTCAATTCAACGCATCATTAGCGATGACAAGCCTACCGTAAGAAAATCAATTGTCATTGGAGTAGGTGGATCAGGTATGAAGGGCGTACTGGCTGCCAAACGGTGGATTGAGAAAAATATCCCTGTTGAAGCGCATCGTTACATGCGCTGGATTGGTATTGATACCACTGATATCGAAACGAGTATTGAAGGGAAAGGCGGAATGTACAGATTCCCGTCCAATCAATTTTTTCAAGAAGAGAAGCGAATGCTCTATATTGCTGCACCAACTCCACCAGAACTTTCACTTGAGTTCTTACGAGAAAAATACACAAGCGGTCCCTGCTTTAATTGGCTACCAAATCCTGATGTGTACGATATATCAACACGAGCAGGACAAGGAGCCAACCAAACTCGACCTTTGGGAAGACTCGCCTTTTTTTTCAATGAACCCCAAATTCGCGAAGCGCTCATAAAGGAACGGAATCGTCTTTCCCAGCTATCAGATGATCCAAAGTACTTTCAACTCATGGACATAAAGGAAGGCGAAGAAAAATAAAGAAGAAATCATTCAATTTACAATACAGAAAGGTGTGAGCCGTTATTATTTCAGTGAAAAAATTCCAAACGACCATCACATCATCACGTTTGAAGCGGATGCAAAAGCACAAGCAATACTCAATCCTCATTCGTCAACAAAGCTCTCTTTTGAAAACTTTCCAATCGATGATAAGGGGCGCTATTTCGAAATCAAAAGCCCTATGCTGGAAGGAACAACTCTTAGTTTTAAAGTTAGGCATGTGCGGCGGCGCGGTCAAATTTCTATTTTTATTACCTGTTCAATCGTTGGAGGAACCGGCAACGGAATGATTATCGATCTTGTCGCATTGGTGAAAGATATATTCAAAGATTACTGACCAGCTCCACGCATTTATGGTATCATCGTTCTCCCCTCTGCGTTCAAACGCGTTGTTTACAATCGAAATGCGCGTGCCAATGCATACGCAGCGTTGAAAGAAATCGATTATTTCATGAGCGGAAATACCTTTCGAGCAACCTATCCTTCAGGACGATCAGTAGAGGTGTTCGATCGCCTATTCGATGATGGCATGTTGTACCTTCTGGACGTGGAGAACATGGGGGGAAACTCCTTGCAAGGCCGCGATCAGGTGCAGGAACTCACTGGACAATTCATTTCAACCTTTGTTGCATCAACAGTTGGTGGTGCCATTGAAGAAAGAATGGTAAACGATGCCACTCGAGCATCGATTTACCTTCCCATTAACGAGCGAAGCCGAAGAAAAGCAGCCTACAATTCATTCGGTATTTCTCGGGTTATTTATCCAATTCCACAATTGAAAGATTTAGGCTATAAAATCACTGCTCTCAAAATGGCAGAAGCTTTTTTAAAGCCAGTTAATCAATCTTTGTTATTGCAAACAATCGGTGACATCAATCGCGGGTTGGTCCGCGCACTTCGCCTTAACTGCCGTCTCATATTTGAAAGAATGTATCCCGACTATCAACTTGATACTGAAACTGAATTTCGCTCATACGAACAAAAGCTTTCAAAAGCTTTTGAAAAAGGCGATAAGCGAAGTGCGATCGCGGCAATGGAAATGCTTATACGCGATTATGGGAAAGAAGAAATGGAAAAAATAAAGAAAAATCTGCTTCTACGGATGGAAAAAAGGTATCGCCTTGAGTTAGATAAAATGAGAACGATACTCATAAACGAAATTCAGGGTTATATTAGAGATCCGCAAAAGGGATTTTTATTTGCTGAAGCAATAATTCAACTCCTTCTAAAAAAATTGGAAGTTTATCAAAAGAAATATTACAAGGAGCGCATTGCACTTGCACGATATTCCACAGAAGAAATGGAAGCATTAGTCGAAATTGCAGAATCAAAAGGGATTTCCGATACCAAACTTATTGAAGCACTAATCGAAATGGCGCGTTTCAACTTTGCACAATTAATATTCGAAACCATGCTTACAGCTGCCGAATCTTTTGTGCGAGAATTTAAATCGCTTATTTTTAATATAAAAAACATTGAAATTAATACTTTGCACGATAAAGTTACTGCACTCATTGAAGATCTTAAGCAAGATATTGAAAAGGATAGGTTTGACTTATTGGAGAAAAAAAATCCTCTATATTTTTATCTCATTAGCGATAAAGAAATAGAAGAATTTTTAAATAAATATTTTTATTCGAAGCTATCCTTAGATGATCTGTGTAACGAAGTTGATTTTGTAAAACTCGATCGAGAAGACGATGTTGAACAATTTTTTGAAACCTATCTTATAAGCACAGAAGGACTTGCAATAGTAGAGAAAGATGAAAAGGAAGTCAAAGCGCTCATAAAAGAACGATTCGGTTATTTGATGGATAAACCGCTCGATGAAATAAAAAAAACACTTTACGGTGAGGAGAAAGGCGGTATCGAAGATGGGTTCAATTTAAGCGAAACTACAATTTTGAAAATCGAAATCGAAAAAATTAAAAAGAAACTTTTCAAAATTATTCATTCGCGTTTTGAAGGATTTAACTTCGAAAATATATCGATTAAGCAAATTCTCAGTGAAAAGAAAATTCCTGTTCGGAAACTCTTAGAAAAATTGGATACTTTTTCGCGGCCCTATATTTACATCGATCCCACAGGCCTACAGGCAATGGAATACTATCGCGTTATTACTAATTTTAAATTGAATACATACGAGGTTGGTGATGACCCATCACAAAGCCAACCAAACGACTTGCCGTCTCGATTAGATCATTACAAAAAGCGAGAATCTACACAACCAAACATAAGTGTAGAAACATTTGAAGTACCAAATCTCTGCAAACCTTATGAGATTATTTCGATTGGGATTCTTTTGGGATTTCCAATCTTTAAAATAAATTCACTTGAAGAATCAGCCCGCGATTATCATGCGCTCATTGCAGAACGGAGCCATCCATTGCATTGTTTCAATCACCCTACCCTCGATGCGCGATATTTCCCTGATCCATTCCGTACAACAAACTACCTCAATCCCGCACGATTATGGGATGGATTATTGCTTTTAAATGTTCTAAAAAAACACGATGAAAAATACGAATATGAAGACTCACTGGTGGAAATGCTTAAGAGTATTGAAGCAAGAGAAGACTATAAGCGCGTTGTGTTGAACGTCGAACAAAAAATAAACATGGAAGGCGGTATAGAAAAAGCATGCATGGAAACAATCGCAGAAGCAATTAATGCGCTGGGAATGCTTGCAAAAACACCTGGTGAAGATAGCTTCATGTTCAGGCGAGAATATTCACTCGTAATACGAGATATATTAGACGGCGATGGAACAGGCGATAGAGCCAAGGCGCATCACATGAGCAAGGATGAGTATATCGAAAAGTTTATTAAACCACCGAAATTTGCAAATATTGGCGAGTTAATCTCCTTTTTAGAGAATCAATACACTGTGCGTCAATTTATACTCAATTCAATAAAAGACACTATCGCGCGGACTAAAGAAACAATTTCAGCAGGGGCAAATGTGGTTCTTCCGAAATGGAAAATTGAACAGGTAAAGCTTCCAGCATTTAAAGATAAATATGAATTTTTTGATTATTTCGAAAAACGCGGATCGCTTGAGTGGCAAAACCTCTTAAAGGACAGATTAGTCGATAAACTTGCTGCGTATGTAACATCTCCGAAGTTTCGACTTGAAAGCGATCCAACAATGATTGATCGAAACAAAATTTCAACGTTTCTTGCTTCAATTGAAACTCAATTGCCCGAAATCGTCATCTGGGAAGTAAAGATTGCAAATAAAATAATTAAGTAGTTCCATTACCATTTATACCAGCGGTAATCGTTTGTGGGCTAACAGGAGTATTAATATCCTCAAGATGAAGTATGGCGCGCCATATGTGAAATGCAATGCGATCTAACATTCGAACTTGTTCTATGAGTTGAAATGCTTCTTCCGCTTCAAAATACCCGCTGGATGTTTTCTCAAGTATTTCTTTGCGCTTATTTTTTCTAATTTCCGCAATTGTTTTTGATGTTTGCTCAGCTTTGTTCTTCAATTCAATATTCCCCAAACCAGTAATCCATAAATGAATAGCTTCAGCATTGGCAATTAATAGTTTACCAACATGTAAAAGTTCTTCGTTTTGTATGATGTTTTCCAGGTGTGACATTTCGCGACATGCACCCAAAAGCCTGTGCAAATGTTCTATCGAATGGATGATATTAGTATGCCGAGCATGGAGAAGGGGAGAATTGTTAAACGACCGCAAATCACGCAAGAATATCTTTGTGCGACCTAGTGCTTGTTCGGCTGTTTCAATCCGCATGCTAAAATCATCCATCGCTACACTTTTATTAAAAATTTGTGCTAAACTATCAAGGACATACCCAGTAATACCAACGAGCGTTCTTCGTACCGCTTCAAGCGCTATTTCTGGAACCATCAAAACAGAGTTATCAAGGTTTTTCGTTAGATTTATTCCACGTTCTGGGAGAATCTTTGTAATGAGTTTTGCAAATTGTTTCGTAAATGGGAGCACCACAATACTTCCTGCTAAATTAAATAGCGTATGAAATGCGCTAAGCGCGATGATCGGTTCACCATGACCAACGAAATTTGAAAACGTGACAGATATCGTTATAAAAAATGGAAGAAACATAAACACCGCGACTCCTACAAAAATATTAAAAAGAATATGTGAAAGCGCTGTTCGCTTAGCCGGAATTGTTGCTCCTATCGCGCCCAATGCGGAAATAAAAGTAGTACCAATATTTTGCCCTATCACCAGTATCGCAGCCTGCGGGAATGCAATCGCATTCGCATTGAGTGCTGCTAATGTGGAAGCCATTGCGGCACTTGATGATTGCATGAGAATCGTGACAATTATCCCTGCTGCGATTAAACCGAGTTTTCCGCTTAAAGATTCGTAGCTGTATGAAGTGAAATTATAAGAATTTGCAATGCTGCGCATACCATCCTGCAAAAAATCAATACCAAGAAAAATCATTCCAAATCCTACTATTAAAACGCCAATTGCACTTTTTCGATGATCCCCCAAAAGTTTCAAAAGTGCACCGATAGCAATTGCTGGATACGATATTGCACTCATCTTTAACTTAAATCCGAGGTAGGTTACAATCCAACTTGTACTCGTTGTGCCAACATTTGCACCCAAGATAACTCCAATTGACTGCTCAAATGTGATAAGCCCTGCACTCACAAATCCTATAGTTGCAAACATTGTTGCACCAGAAGATTGGATAATCGCAGTGATGCTAACCCCAGAGATGAACGAACTGACAGTTCCGCCAGTAAATCTGCTGAGAGCTTTTCGGAGAGAATCACCTGCTAAAGTCCGCAAACCATCGGTTATAAGTGACATTCCAAAAAGAAAAATACCAATTCCCCCAACAATGAGAAGCGAATATTGCGTTGACATTCATCTGTCTCTTATACACATCT
>JAOAAF010000015.1 GCA_026419015.1 Spirochaetota bacterium | reverse complement strand
GACATACATTATCTCCAATTTATTCTCTCTGTTGATATTTTCGGCCTATTACAATTTATTAAAAAAAAGATTTTAATTTTTGTTACAATCCCTCAAATGATTTTTTCTCAAAAAATTTCACATTATCTATTGAATCGTTCATCAGCAAACACTATCATTCAATTACATTTCTCATTTTACATCTTTTTTACTTTACAAAAGAATGGTACCTATAGTAAGCTGAACGCGATAACTATTAAATAAAATAAATTGTTCGAAAGCTATATGCCTGGTAAAACTGAAATTCGCCTCACGCCATCGCTTAAGCGCGAAATAATTAAACTAATCGATGCTCGCATCGCGGAAGCGCATGTTACCAAAGAAGATTTTACCGAACTAAAAAACATTGTTAAAGAACTCTCATTATCGCAAAAAGAACTCGCCGAGGCACAAAAACGCACCGAACAGCGCGTCGAAGAACTCGCCGAAGCACAAAAACGCACCGAACAGCGCGTCGAAGAACTCGCTGAGGCCTTAGAGAAAACTTCGGAAGAAGTTAGGAAGCTTGCAATTGGACTAAACGATACGCGACAACAACTTGGTGGTCTTGCTCGAAGTTTCAGCTATGCATTCGAAAACGAGGCATATCGCCACTTACCAAAAGTACTTTATGAAAAATATGGTTATAATGTTACTACAAAAGTGGTAAGGGCTGAAATTGGAGGGAAAGAAATCAATTTTTTTGGTAGTGCACTAAAAAACGGAGTTGAAGTATACATTGTTGGCGAATCAAAAATGCGTCTCGATGACAGCATATGGCGAGCAGGAATTTTCGAAGAACTTGAAGAAAAAGTAAACGCAGTAAAAAAAGAATATGGGAACATAAATATTCTTAAACTTCTCGTTGCGCATTTTGCAACCAATTCATTCATCGAAGAAGCAAGAAAAAGAGACATTATCGTCATTCAAAGCTTCGAATGGTAAATGAAGTCAACTCATTTATCTGGAACGCGTACAAGTATGCCAACAGTTCTATTCTCATCTTTGAAATATGTATTGAGCACATAGAGGATATCACTTTTGTGCACATTGCAAATTAATGTGAAATAATTTGCGAAATTTCTCCAATCCCCAGTGATGGTATCAAAGTAGCTTAAATATCGCGCAATTCCCATATTGCTTTCTAGCGTAAATACAAGTGAAGATTCAATCCGATTTTTTACTCTTTGGATTTCTTCATCTTGCAAGTCTTCCTTCATGTTTTCAATTTCTCGATATATTGCGTGTTCTAACTCTTCAGTTGTATGCGGAACCCTTGGCGAGGCGGATATTACGAACAGCGAATTAAAACGCCCTCCTGGGAAACCATTCCACGCTTCAACTCGTGATGCGATTTTTTTTTCCAGAACCAATGACCGATATAACCTCGATGTTTTTCCATCTCCAAGCAACCCTTCGAGCACATCAAGTGCAAAATAATCTTTCGATGTGAAATTCGGCACATGCCACCCAACAAGAATCTGCGGCTGTGCATTAAATTTTACAACGCAGCGCCTTTCGCCTCGTTTCGGCGGTTCTTGTATCGCAATCGGTTTTGGCACTGGGCGTGGGGGAATTTTCCCAAAATGCGATTCGAGAACAGAAACAGTTTTCTTTACCTCTTGTTTCCCAACAATTGCGATTGTCATCCTAGAAGGGATGTAATGGGTATAATAAAAATCTCGTATTTTATTTATTGAAAGCGATTTGATATTCGATTTCCATCCAATGATGGGGTGGCGATATGGATGGGATAAAAAGGCAGTCGCAATAAATGTTTCGTACAACAGAGAACTGCCATCGGAATCGATGCGCATCAATCGCTCTTCGTATACGGTATCCCGTTCTGTATAAAACTCCCGAAACACAGGCTTGCAGAGCCGTTCCGATTCCATTTCTGCCCATAATTCAAGTTTTGATGAAGGCAACTCAATGACATATGACGTCATATCACGTGAAGTGCCCGCATTAAAGCCGATCCCCCCATGTGAGGAATAAATTTTGTCGTAACGTTCATCGCTTACAAGCTGCCGATGCTTTTCTTGAAGTTCTTTTAATCGGGCTTCCAGTTTGGGAATCATTTCATTTGTAGGACTGGAGAGGCGCAAGTAGTCAACTGTTTCTCCTACTGCTTCAATTTCTTCCAATAGTTTTCGTTCTTTTGCATAATCCTTTGTACCAATTTTTTCGGTACCTTTAAAAAGCATATGTTCCAAAAGGTGTGCTGCGCCAATCGTGTCATAGCTTTCGTCGGCTGAACCAACCTTAAAAGAAATAATGAGAGCTAATGTAGGAGCATACCCACGATCGATAAGAAGTACTTTTATTCCATTTGAAAGATACGTCTCAAATACTTTTTGTGTCAAATAACGATCAATATTAGCTTCGCTGGCGAAAACGGAATGCGAAAGCAAAACCACGAGAAACATTATTTGAACGGCGATTCTGATCATTTATACCTCTTTAAGTTTACTTTAAGTTCATTAAACATTATATTGCGCAAATTCTGTCGCAATTATTTTATTTAACTTTTCAATCAATTCTTCATTTGTGCACATCATAATATCCCCCCCTTTGCGCATTCGAATTTCTATACTGCCATCCTTGAAATACGTCTTGCCAATCGTCACTCGAATAGGGCATCCTACCATATCTGCATCGCCAAATTTAAATCCTGGGCTTAAATGCCTGTCGTCGTAAATTACTTCAATGTTCGCCGACTTAATCATTTCATAAATTTCATCTGCCTTGCATATCTCTTCGGTGGATCTTCCAAGACCTATAACCCATACATGAAAAGGCGCTACTGGAATTGGCCAAATAATGCCCCGTTCATCATGATGTTGTTCAATTATGGTAGCCATTGTTCTATTCACGCCAATTCCATAACATCCCATAATCGGATGAACTGTTTTCCCATTTTTATCGAGAACAGTAAGATTCATCGATTTAGAATACTTATAGCCCAATTTGAATATATGGCCAACTTCAATTCCACGCGTTGCTTTCATTGGTGTTTCGCATTTCGGGCAACCATCACCTTCAACAGCAAGCGCGATGTCAGCCTCTTCTGAAATCGTAAAATCTCTCCCCGGATTTACGCCGATGTAATGAACATCCTTTTTGTTTGCTCCCGTAATGCCGTTTGAAATATGGCGAACGCTCATATCAAAAATCGTACGAATCCCGAAATTGTTAATCGGCCCTGCAAATCCAACTGGGGCATTCGTCACTTCTTCGACAATTGAATTTGGTGCTAATTCGATACTTGTTGCCCCAATCGCTTTTTTAAGCTTGTGTTCATTAATTTCTCTATCTCCCGAAATTACCGCCATGACCGGAACACCATCGGCGATATAAATGATACTTTTCAAAAATTTCGATGCCGAACAATTAAAAAACGACACAAGTTCTTCGATTGTTTTTATGTTTGGAGTATCTACTTCTTTGAGCTCAGCTATAGGTTCTTGAGGAGGATATGTTCTTTTAAAATCTGCTTTTTCCTGATTTGCACGATACCCGCACTGATCGCACAAAAGCAACACTTCTTCACCAATTGCGGATGGTACCATAAACTCTTCCGACTGGCTGCCACCCATCGCTCCGGTATCCGCTTCGACGGGAATCGTCTCAAGCCCCATTCTTTTAAATATATTTCTATACGCCACGCGCATCGACTGATACGATTTTTCAAGGCCCTCTTCATCTAAATCGAATGAATAGGCATCCTTCATTATAAATTCCTTGCTTCGTATCACACCAAAGCGCGGGCGAATTTCGTCACGAAATTTTGTATTTATTTGATATGCATTGAGAGGCAAATCGCGATACGATGAGATGATGTTCCTTGCAATAGCAGTGAATGCTTCTTCATGAGTGGGCGCAAGCGCATATTCAAGACCATTGCGATCCTTTATGCGAATCATCTCCGGCCCCATAGTATTCCATCGACCCGACTCCTTCCACAATTCGGCATTCGTCAATTCTGGCATGAGAAATTCAACCGCTCCTGCCCTATTCATTTCCTCGCGAATTATCGCGATAATCTTGTGTAGCACGCGAAAACCCATGGGAAGATATACATACATTCCCGCCGACTCCTTGCGAATGAGACCAGCGCGAATCATGAGTTTATGGCTTGCAACAACGGCGTCGGAAGGATCTTCCTTTAAAGTCGGAAGTGGAAAGCGCGACAGCCTCATAGCAACACCTCGTTTTGGTATAATTGCGCATAGGTTTTTCTGGCAAATGCGCATGTCAAGTAATAAAGAAACCAATCGCGTTTAAAAGAATCATTCCTAAAACGATTAGATTGAGAGAAAACTTTCTACATAACTATGCAAAACAATTCAAAATGGGTTTTCCCTTATCAAACAATACCTTGATAAATTATGTGACTCCTTGGAATCGCAATACAGACGCTACGCTCCTGTTTTCTTTGCATGTGAAATACCTAATATTGCACTGAAAGCTTACATCGCATAATTTCTCGATATGAGGTTAACATCGATCACCTATGCGGAGAATCTTTCGCATTAAACGAATTCAATTGTAGTAAAGGCAGCAAATCCAAAAAAATCAAAAAGTTATCATCCATCATCTTAAAAAATATCTGAGATTGCTGTGATAGATCGAATAAAAAATTTAGTTATATTTAGCAATTAATTAACCGAATTACCACTATCGATGTATCATTTCCGCTTGACAAATATTCTCGATTGAGATTTTTGGCAAATAATTCTTTCATCAGCTGATGACCTTCGAAAAGGGACATACGGGTTACTTTATTGCATTTTTAATTGTTGGTGGACTTTTGGGATCTGCAATCGCGGTGTTATTGGCAAAAGCGTTTCCCGCGCTCTCACTGTTGCAGGAAAATCTCACTGCACCAATAGGTTTTAATTTTGATGTATTGGCGTTCAGCATGAAGGTAAACATCGGAACGCTTGTGGGAATTGTAGCAGGAATTATATTTTTTATGAAAGCATAGTGCCGCGCTTGCGGCTATCACACGCGTTTTAGGTACGTATTCGAGGAAAACGCGTATATAATTAAATCGGCAGGAGCCGATTGCCTCCTTCCAAATGTGTGGAGATTACATAGTTTATATGAAACTGCAATAAAAGGTAAAAGAAGTTTACTATGCCAGTGAACGCATATAGATGAGGCAAACACGAATTCGAAAACAGTTATTGTAGGAAGTTCGAATGGGAATTTATACGAGTTTCAGGAGGCATGTTGTGGTTTTCAGCAATCCCATTGGCACATAAAAATGGTGATTAGTTTGAAAAAGCATTTATAAACATATTGTGTCAAAATGCGAATTGGTGACACATGAGTTTTTGTAAAGCAAATCTATTTTTATCTAAAACCAATGCCATGCGTCGTACAGGGCATTAGCATTGAATAAATTTAACGAGCAGGAGGTACATTCTTGTCATCAGTAGTATCAATGAAAGCATTATTGGAATCAGGTGTCCATTTTGGCCATCAAACACGCCGATGGAATCCGCGGATGTCACAATTTATTTTTACTGCGCGCAACGGCATCCACATTATCGACCTGCAAAAAACCATGCAACGGCTCAAGGTGGCATATAATGCCATGAAAGAGATCGCGGCAAATGGCGGAAAGGTGTTATTTGTGGGCACAAAGAAACAAGCACAGGCTGCGATTGTGGAATACGCAAAACAATGCGGAATGTTTTACGTTGCAGAGCGCTGGTTAGGGGGACTCCTTACCAATTTCCATACGGTGAGCAAATCCATTCAACGGCTCAAAGAACTCGAAAAAATGGAAGAGACGGGGATGTGGGATGCAGAAACGAAAAAAGAAATTCTCGATTTAAAGCGAGAGCTTGCGCGCAAACGTAAAGTTCTCGAAGGCATAAAGGATATGACAAAACTTCCCGATGCGCTGTTTGTCATCGATCCAAAACGTGAAGAAATTGCGGTAAAAGAAGCGCGCAAATTACGCATTCCCATTTTTGCTGTGGTAGATACAAACTGCAATCCTGATGAAATCGATTATCCTATACCCGGAAACGACGATGCCATACGCGCAATTGCACTATTTTTAGATGTAATGTCACGTGCAATTATTGAAGGGAAATCCGGCGGTCAATCTGGCGAAGGGCTGATTCTTGAGGAAACAGAGGAAATGCCACACACAGATGAAATTTCGAGAGAGGCTGCTGAAATTCAGAGCGAATTGGAAGCAAAGGAAAATTATCGCGAAAAATATGAAGAAGAATACGAAGATATGGAGGATGATCATCGGTAGTGCTCACATTACACCATTAAAGTAAAAGGTTTAATACGTCAGAAAAAATTTTTACTGCAGTACGCTTTCGCAAAAAGGACATTACGCGAAAGGTACTGTTTTAGTTTACATTTTCATATATTATTAAATTTTATTTTAATAAGGAGACATGCTGTGGCAGAAATTACAAGTGAAATGATAAAGGAATTAAGAGAAAAAACCCTTGCAGGTATGCTCGATTGCAAAAAGGCGCTTGTCGAATGCAATGGCGATATGGAAAAGGCGATTGAATATCTTCGCAAAAAAGGGCTTTCGGCAGCCGCAAAAAAATCAGAACGATCTGCAAAGGAAGGAATCATTACCTCCTATATACACAACAATAACAAAGTAGGTGTACTTTTGGAACTTAACTGCGAAACAGACTTTGTAGCACGCAATGCAGAGTTTCAAGAACTTGCGAAAGACATTGCGATGCAAATTGCAGCTGCGAACCCCCTTTATATTCGCAGCGAAGACGTACCAACAGAAGTGATCGAAAAGGAACGGGAAATTTATCGAGAACAGATGAAAGACAGCGGAAAACCCGAAAACGTCATTGAAAAGATCATTGATGGGAAAATTAAGAAATTCTTTACAGAAGTATGTTTGCTCGAACAGGAGTTTATCAAAGATAATAAAATAACAATTAATGATCTCATAAAAAACAAGATTGCTACCTTAGGTGAAAACATTACTGTAGGAAGGTTTGCACGTTTTCAAATAGGGAAATAACATGGATCAAGGAGAACAGCAAAGCATTCGGTATCGGCGCATTGTTCTGAAACTAAGCGGAGAAGCTCTCGCGGAATACGGTGGTTTTGGGATAAACCCAGAAACAATAAACGCAATTGCGCGACAGGTAGCAGATGTTCATGGAATGGGGGTACAGGTTGCGATTGTTGTAGGGGGTGGTAATATTTTTCGCGGTTCAACTGGTGAAAAATTAGGGTTGGATCGCGCAACGGGAGATTACATGGGAATGTTGGCAACTGTAATAAACTCCCTTGCAATTCAAGATGCACTTGAAAAAATATCCATTCCCACGCGGGTGATGACTGCAATCGAAATGCGCGCAGTGGCAGAGCCGTATATTCGCCGAAAGGCAATTCGGCACCTTGAAAAAAGAAGGGTAATTATTCTTTCCGCAGGGACGGGTAATCCTTTTTTTACCACAGATACTGCTGCAAGCCTTCGCGCAATAGAAATCGGTGCCCAAGTATTGATGAAAGCGACAAAGGTAGATGGGGTCTTCGATCGCGATCCAATGAAAGAAGAAAATGCCGTGAAACTCGATGCAATTTCATACCTCGATGTTATTCGACGTCAGCTTCGAATAATGGATCTCACTGCAATTTCGCTCTGTATGGACAATAATTTGCCTATTTATGTCTTTAATCTTTTCAAGGAAAATTCGATTAAAAAAATTATCTTAGGAGAAATGACTGGTACGCTCATTTCCTAAAAATTTTGTCATTTCGCAATACCGCGAAATGGAATTTGTCTTGAAAAAACAATTTTACATGAAATACATTGATGCGACTTTAAAATATCAAAAGAGGTTTTCAATATGGTGGAAGATATTATAAAAGATGTCGAAGAGAGAATGATAAAAAGTATAAAAAATCTTGAAAAAGAATTTGCGGCTATACGAACAGGAAGAGCAAATCCAGCTCTTTTCAGTGGAATAAAGGTTGCTGTGTATGATACCGAAATGCCCTTAAATCAACTTGCGACGATATCGTGCCCAGAACCGCGTCTTGTGGTCATACAGCCGTGGGATAAATCAACGCTTGGAGATATTGAAAGGGCAATTTTAAAATCAGATCTCTCAGTAAACCCCACAAACGATGGGAACCTCATTCGCATCCAAATTCCAGAACTCACCGAAGAGCGCCGCAAAGAGTATGTAAAACTTGCACGCCAAAAAGCTGAAGAATGTCGAGTAGCAATTCGAAACGTACGGCGCGATGGAAACGAAATGATCAAAGAACTCGAAAAGGAGAAAGAAATTTCTGAAGACGATTCTAAAAATGCATTAGCGAGGATTCAAAAACTTACAGATAAATACATTGACGAAGTACAAACTATGACAAACAATAAGGAAAAGGAAATTCTCAACGTCTGAAATTTTTCCGTTAAAGCGATTTCGATGAGTGAACTGCACACCCTTATAGATCCAAAGAAAATTCCGCTCCATGTTGCGATCATTATGGACGGCAACGGGAGATGGGCGCAAAAGAAAAATTTACCCCGCATTGAAGGTCACCGTCGCGGAGCGGAAATAATCGAACCGATTGTGGAAGCAGCAGCCAATATTGGAATCAAATATCTCTCGCTTTTTGCCTTTTCGACAGAAAACTGGTCACGGCCTGCCGATGAAGTAAAAGCGCTATGGCAACTGCTCGAAATGTTCTTTAAAATGAAACTCGCTCTCATTAATGAAAAAGGCGTAAAAATTATTTTCTCTGGGACTTTTCGCCGTTTACCTCCCACTGCAAAGAATGTGATTGAAGAAGCCATCCGACAAACAAAAAATAACAACCGCATCACAATCAATTTCTGCATAAACTATGGCGGTCGCCAAGAAATTGTCGATGCGGTGAATCTATGGATCCAAAAGCGAAAACCCACCGAAGCTCTCACTGAAAGAAAATTGTCATCTTGCTTATATCAACCTCGATTACCAGATGTTGACCTTCTCATACGAACAAGCGGAGAATACCGCATCAGCAATTTCATGCTTTGGCGGTTAGCATATGCGGAACTCGTATTTATGAACGTGCTGTGGCCAGATTTCAGAGAAAAACATTTATACTTAGCCTTACATGAATACCAAAAACGAGAAAGGAGGTTTGGTGGACTATGAAAGATGTGAAGAAAGCAACTATAACTCGCATCATCAGCGCCGCAATAGGATTGCCAATTTATGTTCTTTTTCTCTACACGGATAAATTCTTTAAAATCCCAACTTTACTGGTTTCCCTCGTCATTACAGTCGTATGCCTTTTGGAATATTATCAAATCGCACACAAAAGCGATTTGGAAAAACCCCATATCGGTTTTGGCGTAATATCGGCAATCGCCCTCAATGTGCTCATGTATTTGTATGCATTTGGGGGTTGGGGATATGTGCGAATGTTCGATGCGCGCGCATTGCTCTTTTTAACTACAATACTCATCGTAGCGCTGCTCGTATACAGGCTTTTTGCAAAACCGCTTACGGGTGGAATTTATTCCCTTGCTGTCACAGCTTTTGGGATTTTGTATATTGTGCTTTTCTTTTCACACACCATCCTCATCCGAGCTCTTCCCCATGGATTCCAGTACTTGATAGTGCTCAATGCAGTAATAATGATAAACGACGCTGCCGCATATTTTGGAGGAATTTCTCTCGGTAAACACAAAACAAATTTCCCTGCATCGCCAAACAAATCATACGAAGGGTATGCCTTTGGTCTCATCTTTAGCGTGATTACTATGCTGGTGTGCAACAAAATAATTATTTATACAAATGCCGTTTCCCTTTTTACATGGGAAGAAGCAATCGTGCTGGGCATTGCACTCAGCATTATTGGACATTTGGGTGATCTCATCGAATCGGCTATCAAGCGCGATGGTGCGATAAAAGATTCTGGATCCATCATACCAGGTCATGGCGGGATGTGGGATGTATTCGACGCGCTCATTCTTGCAACTCCAATTTTCTATTACTACCTTATCAACAGGAATCTCATGTAACGAACAATGCGCAGCCTCACCATCTTAGGTTCAACAGGTTCCATAGGATTATCCACTCTTCGAGTTGCTCGTGCATATCGCGATGAGTTTACAGTAAGAGGCCTTGCCTGTCGAAGCAATCTTGTTGAATTGGAAAACCAAATTGCCGAATTTTCGCCTGAGGCAGTGGCAATAGTGGCAAAAGAAGCGTATTGCTCAAATGAATTTTTAGCACTTAAAAAAAATTTTCCTTCTGTGCATTTTTTCGAAGGCGAAGAGGGATTGTTGGAATTTGTAAAACGCGACACCGACATCCTTGTTTCGGCAATTGTCGGCGCAGCTGGTTTAAAGCCGACCCTCACTGCCCTTCCCCATGTGCGGCGTTTGGCTCTTGCCAACAAAGAAACTCTTGTGATGAGCGGCGAAATATTCATGTCGAAGGTTCGAGACTTTGGAGTAGAACTGATTCCCATCGACAGCGAACACAATGCAATCTTTTTGCTCCTCGATATGCTGCCACGTAAAGATGTCCATCGGATTATTCTCACTGCGTCTGGAGGGAGTTTGCGTGGGAAAAAAAAGGAAGAGCTTGAGCAAATAACCCCCCAAGAAGCTCTCGCACATCCCACATGGGAGATGGGCAATAAAATCACAATCGATTCATCGACGCTCATGAATAAAGGCCTTGAGGTAATTGAAGCGCACCACCTATTTGGGCTGTCCTATGATGAAATCGATGTAATAATACATCCCGAAAGCATTATTCACTCACTTGTGGAGACAGTTGACGGAGCCATTTATGCGCACATGGGAGTTACCGACATGGTCTTTCCCATTCTCAATGCGCTTTTTTATCCCGAAAAGCGCACAAATCCTTTTGGAAGGCTTAATCTTGCACAACTGGGTACCATTCACTTTTTTCCCTACGATTCTGACACATTCCCCGCCTTAAATTTATGCTATCGAGCGGGACGAATGGGGGGGACTGCCACAGCTGTGTTGAATGCAGCAAATGAAGAGTGCGTTTATGCCTTTTTGCGAGGTGAATTAAAATTGCCAGAAATAGTCAAAATTGTGGAAAAAATCATAGACGAACACACACTTATCCCAAAACCTGGTCTTGAAGAAATTTTGCAAGCGGATAATTGGGCGAGGGAAAAAACTCGCGCAATAATATCTTACCAACAACAATGTTAGGGAGTTTGTAGGAAAAAATCTTATGGGATATATCATCACAACGATTATTGGAGCTGTTGTTCTCCTTGGGATTTGCATCTTTGTCCATGAGCTCGGCCATCTTTTGGGAGGAAAATTGGTAGGGATTAAAGCAAAAGTGTTTTCGCTTGGGTATGGCAAAGGAATTCTAAAAAAACAAATAGGTGAAACGACCTATCAAATTACCCTCATCCCTTTTGGCGGATATTGCCAATTTTATGGAGAAGATCCCTCCGAAAGTCAGGGAAAACCAGGCGAGTTTTATTATGCTCCCCCTTTAAAACGCATCGTTGCGGTGGTGATGGGACCACTGTTTAATCTTTTCCTTGGAATTTTTCTTTTTTTTACGATGAACACGATAGGCTATGAACGCGAATCAAATAAAATCTCACTTCTCGACGAATTCGACGCGGTAAAAAAAACGGGTTATGTCTCGCCAGCCCGTAAGGGTGGGTTGCAAAACGGGGATGTAATTATCTCAATAAACAATGCAACCATTAATCATTTCAGCGATATACAAAAGACCATCTTTTTTTGCGAGGGAAACCCATTAGCGATTACAATAAAAAGAAAATCCGAACTCATGCATTTTACAGTGACGCCTGAAAAATCCGAACGGGGGCGTTATTCGATTGGGGTTATCCCTTTTGTTAAGGGCGCGAGAGTATCGCGAATTCTTGCAGGCAGCGCGGCAGAAAAGGCAGGGTTGCAGGTGGGTGACATCATTGTGCGCGTTGATGAAAAACAAGTGCGCATTCCCGATGAATTCGTTTCGTATGTGCGCGATAAAAAAGACCAAAAAATAACAATTGAAGTTGAACGGAACAACCAGCTTATTCGCTTACGCGCAATACCCTCGAATAAAGAAATTATAACTGTTCAGTTAGTTGAAGACGCGCTGCTTAAAGGGAAAGGCGGTGAAATTGAATTCACTTCAAAAATGCTGGAAAAGATCAAAAAGAGCATTAGCGAAAAAAACGCGACTTTAAACGACATTTTACTTCCCGACTACCCGAGCTTTGTTCGCGAACTGCAGAAGTCAAAAGGGGAACTCATCACACTGAAATTTAACGATGAAACAATTCGCGGAATCTTCAACTACGCGAGCTTTGGATTTTTAGGTGTGGAAACAACACAAGCGCAGGATATGGTAAAAGTGCGTTACGGACTAAAAGAGAGCGCTATTCGCGCTTTCGCTGAACCGTATGAATTCATCGTGATGAACCTTAAAGGTTTGGGATTGCTTTTTTCGGGTAAGCTGAACGTTCGCGAAAATTTGTCGGGGCCAATTTTTATCGCTAAAATTGCGGGCGATGTTGCATATCATCGTGGCATCGCATCGTTTGTAATTCTCATGGCACAAATTTCTATTATTTTGATGATCATGAATCTTCTTCCCATTCCCATTGTCGACGGAAGTTATGTGATACTTTTCCTCATCGAAGCGATCAGAAAAAAACCTTTCAGCAAGAAAACTATGGAGCGCATACAATACGTGGGAATGACATTGCTCATTGGATTAGGAATATTTATTGTGTTTAACGATATCATGAAGCTTCTATTTCTGTGAAATGAATACCGTAAAGGTGATCCTTCACTGTGCTGGACATTGCATCGAAACTGCTGCACGAAAAGAATTAGAACGCCTGATGGGCGACTATTTCGAGGGAAAAGGCGATTTGCCATCCCTTGAGGCGAAAATTTCGTTGTTGAGCGATTTTTTGCACTCTGCAAATTTCCCCTCCCTTCGCGCCTCTGATCCTCGGCTATCTGGTGAAATGGATTGTACGGTCGCATTAATGCGAAATGAAAACGGGAGATTTACATTCGAATTTCGCGAAAAAGTGCGCACGCGTGAGGGATTACGGAATTGCACCATATTCTTTTAGATACGATTTGATTCTTAAAATCACCGACGCGTCAACACCAGCACTGACGTGATTTTTTAAAAACTCAAGAATATCAAAAATAGTGACAATTGGGATAACTGGAATCCCATAGATGTCAAAGATTTCTTCAATTGCGGATTTATTTCCCGTTCCTTTTTCCATTCTATCGACTGACACCACAATCGCCCGAACGCGCGCGTTTCCGTGCTTTGCGATGATGTCGAGAGTTTCGCGAACAGCAGTGCCTGCAGTGATAACATCATCGACGATAACAATTCTATCAGTAGGTTCAAGCGTTTTCCCCACCAGCACTCCTGCTTCGCCATGATCTTTCGCTTCCTTGCGATTAAATGCGTAGCTTACATTTATGCCAAAATCGACAAAAAGCGAATGCACTGCGGCAATAGCCAGCGGTATTCCTTTATATGCAGGTCCAAAAATTACTGTAAAATCATCTTTTATCGCATCGGAAATAGCATGCGCATAAAATTTTCCAAGTTCAGAAATCGCACTTCCTTCATAAAATGCGCCCATGTTGAGAAAATACGGCGACCGCCGTCCCGATTTAAGCGTGAACTCTCCAAATTTGAGCGCATTCGTCGAAATGAGAAATTCAATGAATTTTTTTTGGTAATCTTTCATGCTGAATATCCCCTTGTTAAGTTCCAGTTCAGTGAGCAATTTTAAACTTTTTCTAATGCATACAAAAAACTTATGCCAATAACACGCAAGCATTTTAAAATTTCTGCAATTATTTACGAGTTGTGATATATTTAAAAAAAGATGAGGTGCAATGATTGTGAAAAAAGCCACATTTGCAGGTGGGTGTTTCTGGTGCATGGAACCACCGTTTGAAAAAATTTCAGGAGTCATTCGCGTACGCGTTGGATATACTGGAGGATATGTGAATAACCCATCGTATGAGGACGTATCCTCTGGCAAAACGGGGCATTTCGAAGCAGTGGAAATTACCTATGATCCTTCCGCGGTGGATTACTCGACATTGCTCGAAGTATTTTGGCGAAATATAGATCCTACCGATTGCGATGGCCAATTTGCCGATAGAGGACAGCAATATCGCACCGCTATATTTTATCACGATGAAAAACAGCGGAGAAAAGCGGAGAAATCAAAAAAGCAATTACAAGAGACAAGAAAATTTAGTGGCGAAATTGCAACGAAAATTCTGCCCGCACAAGAGTTTTACCCTGCAGAGGAATACCACCAAAAATACGCAACAAAAAATCCACAGCAATATCACATGTATCTAATGCTTTCAGGGCGAAAACGTTTTTTAAAAGAAAAATGGAAATAAAACGCGCTCACTCAATTTCAACAATTTCTGCTTCCGGCGCATTTTTCTTTACCGACTCAATGCCATTGAGACATGCCGCTTTCGACGAATATCCCTCGCCAACTGCAATCACTTCACCATTGGCTGCTTTTAGTCGAAAGCGCCACTCACCTTTATTATCTTTGTACACTTCAAATTTTGCTGCCATCTTCTTCATCCCCCCTTCTTGGATTTGTTATTTATTAGTTCGCATGAATTTTCGTTTTTGTCAAGCACATTGGGAATTCCAAATCGCCTCGCACAAACCAGAAAACCGCCGTATAGGTTGATTCACCGCCTGTAAAAATATTTCCACATCCCCCCATATTTCAATTTCATTGCGCCCGCGAGTCACTGCGGTGTAGAGAAGTTCCTTTGAAAGTATGGATGTGTACTGAGGTGGGATAATAAAAATAACGCGGGAAAATTCCGACCCCTGGCTTTTGTGGACAGTAAAAGCATACGCCGAATCGAATTCTGGCAGGCGGTAAATGCTTATTTTCCGCACCGATGAATTTTTCTCGTCGGGGAAATATGCAAAAAGTTCACTTTGATTTTTTTCATCTTTGCGCACAATGCCGATGTCGCCATTGAATAGGTTAAGCTCGTAGCTGTTTTTTACAATCATGATCGGTTTGCCATCGTATAATCCTCTCCACACATCTCGATTGCCAGTTTTGCATTTAATTGCCCACTCTATAAATGCGCTTATCTGTTCAGACCCCCATGGCCCTCTCCGATGCGCGCAAAGAATTGCAACGCCATATAGTTTTCTTATCGCCTCGCCCACATCATCGGTAAGCAGAAAATCCCACATTCCCTCATCGACAAGGGCCTGTAGCGCTCGCTTTAATGAACTGAGATCGACGATTGGGCGAACGGTGACATTTTCATATCCGTTTGACTTCAAATTTTTCCGAATGCAGGAAAAACACGATTTGTTGATATCTTCTGCGAAGTTTGCAATTCCTGAACCGAAACGGTAACTTTTCTGTAAGTATATTATTGCATCGCAAAGGGGATAATCATTTTCAAGCACAGGGAGCGAATATCCTGTTACGCGCTTTGCGCGCACGGCAAAATCGCGAGAAAATTTCATCGATTTTGAAACATCGCCACAAATATCGCCCAACACGGAACCCGCTTCAACCGAAGCGAGTTGATCTCGGTCGCCAAGTAAAATGACATTTGCATTTTCAGGAATTGCCTCAAACAGTTTGGCCATGAGCGCTAAATCGACCATTGAAGATTCATCGATAACGATCACATCGCATTTGAGTTGGTTTTCCGCATTGAAACGAAAATAAGGGCTCGCTGGAACCGAACCCAACAGCCTGTGAATTGTAAACGCTTCTTTTGGAAATCGAAGCTTTATTCGATCGGGGAGATTTCGCAAAATTTCCTGATAAAGCAGAGCATGTTCAATCGACTCCTTTATTCGGTATGCTGCTTTACCCGTTGGCGCAGCAAGCGTAATCACTATCTCCTCGCTTTGAATCTCAAGCATGATCGCGATAATTTTTGCAACGGTAGATGTTTTACCCGTCCCGGGGCCTCCAGTAATGACAGTAAAATTGCTTGTAAGAGCGCGAAATGCGGCAACTCGTTGATAATTGATGCTTCCGTCATCATGATCGGGGAAATACTGTAATAATTTTTCACGAAGTAAAGCTTCATCGATCCATTTTGTTACCTTCGAAAGCCGCTTTAAAATGTTTTGGGCAAGCATCTGCTCGTATTTCCAATATCGATATAAATACAAGCGCGTTTTCTCCAAAATGAGCGGCTTTATTTCACCCGGCAGTCCTACCAACGGTGACTTTCGCAGCAAATCGATATATTCCTCAAATTCAGGAACTCGGTGCATGTGCACCTCGTGTTGCTCTTCGAGGTGAAAGATTTTCGCAATCGTACATCCTGCAATTTCTGAAATATCCACACACGTATTCCCTTCTGCAATGCGATGGCAAATTGCACACCCTGCAAGCGCAACAAAATGTTCTGCTCCTTGATCGCGCAGGAAACGGTAAAATTCTTTACCTAACTCACTTATTGAAGAAAGATATTCAACGGCATTGTGGTTCATAGAATCGATCTTCCCACCATTGTATCGAGTTTGCGAATGAGTTCATATTCTGGCTTGCAAAAATATATTCCGCGATGAGGATAATCTTTGTGAATTCCTCGCACAAAAAGGTAAAATACTCCTCCAAAGTGATCATCGTAATTATATGCCGGCAAGGTCCGGCAAAGATGTCGATGAAGCGCAATCGCGTATACAAAATATTGTAGGTGATAATATTCCCTTATCATTGCTTGTTTTAATTGTTCAAATCCATAAAAAGTTTCATCGGGTCCAAGGTAATTCGATTTCCAATCAAGAATATACCATTTGTTTGCGAAGTGAAAAACTAAATCCATAAATCCGCGCACAAAACCGTTTTTTTCTTCCATTTCAAGCTGGTGAAACGAATACGGCATTGCGCCACAAAAATCGGGATGGTGTTCCGAAATGGTGGTTGCAATTTTCCGTATACTGATTGCCGAAACGGGGAAATAAAATTCAAGCTCGTGGATACGCGCCTCTCTCGAAAGATCAAAAAGCCGAAAGGTCTGTTTGCCATCCGAAATCGTGCAGTGAACTACATTTGCGACCATCTCTCCGATGCATGGAAGCCATTCTCGTTCAAAACCATAAAAATTTAAAAGATTTTGCACCACCGCAGTTGCTTCCTCGGTTAACGGCGCTCCTCTCGGCAATTGAAAATTTATTCTTTCGAAAACCTTGTGGATAAAATTACCCGCCCGTGTACCCCGTGGGAAGCGATGTATTGTATAGCTTTGTGCATCGGCAAAAGGTGCGTAAAACTCCTCTGGCGCATCGAGATGGGCTTCATAATGCTCATCGCGATTTTTAAACACAAGCGAGGAGAAACTGGTAATGGACCACGAGGGTTTGAGTTTTTCTGCATGGGCAAAATTGCGAAACGATAATTCGCGCCTCGAAAGCGTTGAGATTTTTATTTGATCGCTGGTTTTGATTTCGCAAGGCAGATTTATTCTTTCAATCTTGATAGAATTTTTCGATTGTTTTCCGAGTTTTTGCAAATCCTCTAAAATTTCCTCTGGGGTAATTTCCAATGACCTGTTTTTAATATACTTCTCCATGTTCTCAATACGATGGCCATGAAACACGTACACTGGAGCAGAAAGCCCCGATTCATTGATGTATCCCCAAAGCGTATAACATCTTGCCTTTGCGCGCGTGAGAGCAACATACATGAGTCGTACCGATTCCGAAAGCTCTTCCAAAAGTGCGCGATAGCGATATTCGCCATCATTCGACTCATCGTGAAGCTGAAAAATCGTTTCAAATTCGCTTCGATCCGATAAATAGCGATGGAACGCAAAATATGGCAATTGAAGTTCAGCGCTGTCATACAGAAATGGACAAAAGACAATCGGAAACTCAAGGCCCTTGCTTTTATGAATTGTGAGAATTTTTACTGCATGCTCATCGCTTTCGATGCGCAATTGCAATTCGTCGTTTTCTTGCAATTTTTTTTCCGAAAACCATTTTATGAGGCTTTCGATGCCATAGCGCTGTTTTTGTTCAGCTTTGTGAATGATTTCAGCAAGGTGCAAAATATTCGTAAGCTTTCGCTCTCCTCCGCGTAATGCCGCAATGCGTGAATAAACATTATTTTCGCTCATACACTTTCGAAACATTTGCATGAACCCGTGCTGTTCCCAGCTTTGGCGATATTCGGAAAATTGCTTGATGGTTGCTGCAAGCAATTCCTCGGTTTGTACAATTGAATATATCTCTTTCGCGGTTTTGCCAAACATTGGCGTTGCAAGCGCTGCCGCAATATACCCATTATTTGCTGGTTCTGCAATCGCGTTCATTAAAAGTTCCATCTCATTTTTTTCTTCTGTATCGAATACGCTTTCCACGCCATAGGTGACACACGGGATATTATTGCGCCGAAGATTCTCTGCAATAACCTTGCTTTGATCGTTTTTTCGCACGAGAATGGCAATATCGCTCGCCTTTACGCCGTTACTTATTAGCCTGCAAATTTCATTTATGAGCAATGTACAAATTTCTTTCTGGAGATCTTTTTTGGTTATCGGTGTTTTTTTTAAATCACCATCGTTATCTTTTTCAACATACCAAATGGTAAGGGGTGCGCCGTGCGGTAACGAGCGATAATATTTCTCGACATCGGGCAGAAAAGACGCCCTAATCGGATGATACGCAATGCCTTCAATCACGAATGGTTTTTTGCTTTTCTCGCATGAACTCTTTACGCCTGAATTTGTAAAAATCGTGTTGATCGCATCTATAAGCATCCGATGTGATCGGAAATTTGTAAGAAGCGTAAATTTTCTCTCACATTGTGCGGAAGCGCGAAGGTATGCGAAAACATCAGCGCCGCGAAATTTGTAAATCGCTTGTTTCGGATCGCCAATCATGAAAAGAGGATGACTTTTTTGATAACCCTGAAATGCTGTGATGAATATTTCGTACTGCAACGGATCGGTGTCCTGAAACTCATCGATAAGCACAGCTGAAAACCGCTCGCGAATGCGGCGCGCAAGTAGCGAGTTCGGATCTCCATTCAGTGCACTATGCACGCTAGTGAGAAGATCGTGAAAGGTTCGCACATCCTTTCGCTCGCGCTGTTTCAAAAGAAGCGTATTGATTTTACGTAAAAATTCCTTTTGCAGACATATAAAATACTTTTCCAATTGCTCAAGCGTTTCATCTATTTGATTAAAAAACGTATCCAATTCATCGCAGAATCTATGGATTGGAGTACCAAGCTTGCTTGTGCAGAAATAATCAATATTTGTGTATTTGTTTTTGTCGAAAAAAAATTCGAATCCGCGAAAAAACCTATCAAGCGCGCTAATACGCGATTCCATGTGCCTTTTTTGATACTTTCGCCCATCTAATTTCTTTTTTTCAATCGCTTTCACAATCGAATTGCAGATTGCATGTTTCTCATCTTCCCAGATCTTCGCTAATTCTTTGAACTTCACTTTGAGTTTCACATAATCCGAATTCAGTTTATTCACATCGACAACGATCTCTTCGGGAATAACGGAAAGATTTGGATCTAATGGCACGTTGTTTGCAAGCTTTACGAAATAATCTGGCGAAATTTCTTTTAAAAGCATATATCGAACAACAACTTCTAAAGGATCGTACATTTTTTCGCGCCAAAAATCCATCGCAGCGCCTTTCAGCAGCGCATCGCTTTCTAAAATGAGCTCGGTATCAAAAAGCGAATTGGACTCAAACGCATTTTCTGTGAGCATCCGTTGGCAAAATCCATGAATGGTGTAAATTGCCGCCTTATCAAAATCCTGCAGCGCCGATTGCAAAAGCCGTATGCTCTCGCGTTCCTTCCCATAGCGCACAAGTAACGATTGCAACAATTCCCTATCTTTGTCATTTTCGGGAATGGCGTTTGTTTGAAAAATGCCATACGCTTTTGTGAGCATCGCGCGAATGCGCGCTTTAAGTTCCTTTGTAGCGGCAACGGTAAATGTTACCACAAGGATCTTTTCAACTGGGAGTTTTTTCCCCAGCAGCAAATGCAAAAAGATTGCGCAGATTGCATGCGTTTTCCCCGTCCCTGCACTCGCTTCAATTAAGTTCACACCATCTAATGGTGGCGAAGTGATATTCAACGGAACGGGATTATCCATGTGTCACTCCACTTATGAATTGAAAAATAGGGGAAAAAATTTCTCGCGCATTCTCTTTAAACTTACATCCAAATCTCGCTTCTTCATCCATTTTGCCAAAACAAAGGTTCATATATGGGTCATCGCTTTCCTGAAAGCTACGTTTATTAGGAGATACCCACTTCTTTTTCGCTTCTTCGAGTGCTTCACGATCGCTGCCGCCATCTTTTTGTTTCATGTAATACGCAAGGGAGCATTCGGGAATAAAATGAAAAAGATTTCTCTCGTGGATGATTGCGATTTCATATAATTTTCCAAGCTCGTGCAGTGCATCGTCTTTTTGAATTGGTTTTAATACATTAACTTCGCTCAATTGGCGGTAATCGGAATCTGTACCAACCAATATTGTTTCTTTCGGATATTTTTCGCCTTCAAGCGCGCACAACGCAAGATGACACACCCACGCGCTAAGAATATCTTTCGCTTTAATTTTTGCGGGACGAACGAATAATTGACATTTCGTATTCACATTCTTAAGTGTTCCATCAATAAAACGATTGTATTTTGTAATTTTTGCCCTAAAAGGAATCGGCGCAAAGTTTTCCGCATCGACATATTCTGCAATATTGTGATATAGATTTTTTACTTCATAAAACATTTCTTCTATTGCCACAGATCCGACTGTTCCATATGGGAGCATGCCGTACGATTTAAATTTGTGCATCAGCTTTTCGTTGAATTCGCACGAATCCTTCATTTCCAAAAATTTTTCCAAAAGAATTGATTTTACCGCGTAGGCATCTAACGCACCCAGCATAAAGATTTCTGCATCGGATATATTGATTTCGTCTTCTTTAAATCGCAATCCAATGCCATTTCGCAAAAAGTATCTTGCGGGATTGATGAGAAAAGCCTGGATGTCTGAAAGCAATAAATCCTTAAATTCTGGTTCTGCAACAGCTCCATCGATGAAGGAGGTCATTTCTGTTTTTGAGCTATTCAAGAATTGCTGGGCGGTTTCACAATATTCGCGCGAGTAGCTAAAAAATGCATCGCCCGTAAAGTATCGGCTGCTAAACGGATGGAGCGGATGATATGCGACGAGATTTTCAATTGGCATGCTTGCGCGCTTTGTAAGATAATCCAAAAACTCGCTCACTACCACAGATGGCGGGATGGTTGATGAATCGTTGATGCTTTGGCCAGTATAGCTGATGTAAAGCTTTTCTTTTGCGGAAATTAATGCTTCGAGGAATAAATATTTGTCTTCATTGCGGATAAGTCGATCTCCTGGGCGAGGTTCTTTTCTCATGAGATCAAATGCGTAAAAAACTTCTCGACGAGGGAATGCATCATCGTTCATTCCAATGAGGCATATTACTTTAAACGGAATGCTTCGCATGGGAAGCATTGCGCAAAAGGTGAGCGTTCCATTGAAAAAATTACGAGCCGATGCAGTCTCGCGTAAAATAGACTCAAGATATAATCGAATAACAGGAAACGGTACTTTTCGCGTAAATTCGGTAAATTCAGACATTCGCGCAAGCTGCGAGAACGCATCTTCGATTGGTTTGAAATGTTGCTCGTATTCATCGGCGTGCGGTAAAAACAACTCGGTTTGAACGCGAAGTTTCTTCTCCCACTCGATAAGCGTAAAAGAATTCGATAATATTTCAGACAACGCATGAAGATCATGAATGAAGCGCGAAAGCTTCCCCAAAAGATCCGCAAGCTCCCCTTCGATGAATTGATATGGATAGATGCCATTAAACTCAACGTCTTCTGACAACGCGTATCCGAGAAACATCCTGTTGAGTGCCGATTTCCACGTATTCTCAGCAACAGGGGGAAGATTGAGCTTTTCTTTATCTTTTTGCGAAAAGCCCCATCGAATTCGAGTCTCGGCAATCCATGTTTTGATTGTGGAAAGGTTCTCATCAGTAATCGAAATTTTCTCTTGAATCGGCTTTTTCTCAAGGAGATCGAGCACAACGCTTGTTTCAAAACGGGAAACTGCTGCGTCCAGGAGAGCGAAAAAAGCTGAAATCAGCGGGTTTTCTTGTACAGGTGAACGGTCTGCAATTGTATAGGGAATCTCTGGTTTCGAAGTAGAGAAAACCGCATCGATGTATGGCGCATAGGTATCTATATCGGGCGCCATGACAACTATTTCATCCAAGCGCGGGGCATCGGGAGAATTTAGCACATCGAGTACAAAATCCCTCACTACTTCAACTTCGCGCATTGGGCTATGACAGGAAACAATGCGAATCGACTGATCATCGGGCGGAATTTCGCATGGCTCATTTGGACGAGCATCGTGCAAAATATCACGTTGAATAATTGTAAGAAAATTATTCGCCTTATCCGATTCGTTCTCGAAACAATATTCAAAATTGACATTATTCTGTTTTCGCAATTTTTCTAAAAAATTGCTTCCTGCAATTCCTAGCGATGATAAAAGCTGGTTATCGTGCGATGGATTATAGTGCGCATCAAACTTCGTCGGATACAACATAAACATGTAGATATCACAAATGGAAGCAATGGCTGTTAATGCATCGAGGTGAAGAGGTGGGAGAAAAGAAATGCCAAAGATGATTGCGCGCGAAAATATATTTTTCTCAATGGTAAGCTCGCGGCGCTCGATTGCAGACTGAAGCATTCTGTATCGCGACAGCCGATGGGGAAATTTCATTTTGACGCTTATCTTTTCCCACAATTTTTTTTGCCACTGCCAATTTGCTGTAAAATCTAAATCGTTATGAAAATTTTTTATTGGGAAGTGATGTTTTTCCCATCCTTCAATGTAATCGGAACGGAAAGTCAAATATTGGTCATAAAGATAGGCAATTCTCGTTGCAAGTTGCCACCTTTTACGGCAATCGATATCGTTTTGAAGATATTGGAATATGTGTGAGAAATCAGCATCGGCACCGAGATCATCCGGCTCGAGGAGATCGAACAAAAGCCAGCTTAGTACATCGCGTTCAAATGAGCTAATGCTGTTATCGGCAATTGAGTTAAATTCCGATGAATGCTCATTGGCAACGGAACTATAAACAGTATCGATAAAATTGTTCGGGAAAAGAAATGTAAAAGAAGCCCAACAGCCCAACGATTCAGCGAGCTTTAGCGAGAGCCACTTTTTCATCCCCTGGCTTTGTACGACGATGATTTCTCGCGAAATGGGAGAAGCGGGCAATTTTTCGCACAAAAGCGCACTCAGTTTATCTTTCAGCGTCTCAAGGGAATTGCTCACAAAAACGGTAATCATGGCGTTATACAAAATATTTTTGGGATGCAATTGCAAGAAATTTTTATGCAATGTTTTTCACCAGTGTCCCCTTTTCTCTCATAGGAATTAAAAATTCCCCTTTATTGTGAGATAGGGATTTTACCGCGCTCATCGCACTCCTTTGGAAACGCTATGGCTTGACGCATCTATCATGCGAAAAGCGCATCGCGTTAATGGGGTTGCCCATCTCCATTTAACACATGGTGTTGCTTGTGAGGATTTTCTCGATATAAAATTACTCGATGCCCCACAACTCCCACAACTTCCGCATGGGTATTTTCTCGAATTTTTTCGATGAACAGTTTTTTTTCTTCTTTGTAATCGATGAATTGTACTTTTATGAGTTCATGATCGTTCAATGCATCATCGATTGCTTTCATGACTTCATTCGTAAGCCCTCTTTTCCCTATTTGCACCACAGGGCGCAATCGGTGTGCAATCTCTTTGAGCTTTTTTCGTTGCGAATATGTGAGTTGCATGGTAAGCGGTTAAATGTAATTTTGCAGTATTTCTATCATCCCTGAATCGACTGTCCCGAAGGTTTCGATTAACTTTGATCGAACCTGCATCAGTTCATTGGTTGGCACATAATCATCAAGATATCTGAACTGCCCAAGCCTTCTTCCAATAATAAATATTTCTTTATCCTCCATCGACCAACTAAGAAATCTGTCGATTGTTTCCAGCATCTTTGCTTTATCCATGGGCAATTTCCCCTCAATTTCTTCAAGGAGGTTCATCATATGATCGCTTACGATATAACTTGTCACGCCATCGAGCAATTCAATAAACAATCGTATTTCGCGAACCTTCTCCTCTTCAGAAAGCGCCTGCCACACCCCAGCTTTCATCATCTCGCCGAGTGGGGTTCCCGAAAGCGGTATCGTACTGCGGATGCGCACAAATGTAGGGTTTATTGCATTCACCACGCGCGCGCTCTCGCGGGCATTTTTCTCCCACAACGCTTTCCCTCCAAGCCCTGGCATATAGTATTCCGATAGATCAAAACCCGCTTCTATTGCTTTTCGACCTGCATCGATATGGTCTTCAGCGCTCACTCCCTTATCCACCATTGTGAGAACCTCATCGCATCCCGATTCCATTCCCACATGCAAGCGCGAAAGCCCCGCTTCCCGCAAACGCTTCATCTCTTCAAGGCTCTTTTTGCTAATTGTCTTTGAACGGGCATACGAAGTAATTCGTTCAATTGAGGGAAATTTTTCTTTTAAATGGCGTATGATCGTTACAAGATCATCGGTTGACATAATCAATGAATTTGCATCCTGTAAAAATGCCGATTTAACGCCATGGGACAACCAAAAAAGCACCTGCCGATAATACTCAACAGGGGTAATATCGAGTCCACGAGCGCTCAACAATATTCGACTTGAAATGCGAGTAAGATCCCCCCCTGCGGCTTCTAAAATCCGATCGGCAATCGTTTTAATATTGTCGATGTCGCGCATCACTTCTTCGACAGTGCGTCGCGAAAACTTCTCCGCGCGATAGGTATTGCAAAACGCACACCGGTTCCATGGGCAGTTTCTAGTAACGCGTACTAACACGCTTGTTGCTTCGCTTGGAGGGCGAATAGGACCCATTTCAAATGCAAAACTCATCTCGCCACCTGTTTGGGGTAATTAAATTCCATCGCGCTACCGATATTTTACCACATTGAAATGAACTCTCAAGCGCTGTCAATCAAAGCATCATGTTTTTTTTAAAATTCATTTGACACTATTTGCTATCTCTCATTCATTCGATTTGTGACGCGAGATTATCTCAGTGAAGGGGATTTTCGCACAATGTGGGAAGAGTATAACGATCTCATACGCCAGCGAATTGAGAAAATAGAAAAGCTGCGTTCGATGAACATCAATCCATATCCGATTCGATTCACACGAGATCTGACCGCTGCAGACGTGCTGTCAAAACACAAGGACGAAACACCTCTTGAGGGAAAACTTGCAGGGCGAATTCGCTCTCGCCGCCTGATGGGAAAGGCATCATTCGCTCATATTGAAGATATGAGCGGGCTCATTCAGCTCTATTTTCGTCAGGATATTCTCGGCGAACAGAAATACGAGATATTTAAGCTTCTCGATCTTGGCGATATCATTGGCGTACACGGAAAAAGCTTTCGCACAAAAACTGGTGAAATAACGATTGAGGTACACGATTTTACTCTTCTGGCGAAATGCATACGGCCTCTCCCCGTTGTAAAAGAAAAGGATGGCAAACTTTTCGATGAATTTGCCGACAGAGAACTTCGATACCGCCATCGATACATCGATCTCATCGTAACGCCAAAAACGAAAAGCGATTTTATTCTTCGAAGCAAACTAATAAACGGCATACGCGAATTCCTTACCGCGCGTGGCTTTTTAGAAGTAGAAACTCCTATGATGCAGGCAATTCCCGGCGGCGCATCGGCACGACCATTTGTTACTCATCACAATGCGCTAAACATCGATTTATATTTACGCATAGCTCCGGAACTGTATTTAAAACGATTGCTTGTGGGAGGTTTTGAAAAAGTGTTCGAGCTTAACAGAAACTTTCGCAATGAAGGCATTTCCACTCGGCACAATCCCGAGTTTACCATGCTCGAACTTTACGAAGCGTATTCCGATTATAACGCAATGATGCAGCTTTGCGAAGAAATGATTTCATCTCTTTCCTTAAAACTTCTTGGAACAATGCGCGTTGAATATCAAGGCGAAAGAATCGACTTTACCCCTCCCTGGAAGCGAATTGCTTACGTCGATGCAATTCGTGAATTCACCGACATAGATTTTCGCACAATCAAATCAGCCACAGAAGCATATAATGCGGCAAAGAGCATTGGCATACACCTCGATGAAAAACTTTCAAAATGGAAGATCGCCGAACATATCTTTGAAGAACGCGTTGAAAAGCACCTCATACAACCAACATTTGTGATCGACTATCCAACCGAACTTTCACCCCTTGCAAAAACCCGCGAGGACGATCCGGAATTCGTCGAGCGCTTCGAACCATACATTGCGGGGAGAGAAATCGGCAATGCGTTTTCGGAACTCAACGATCCATTTGATCAGCGCCGCCGATTTGAAGAACAAGTGCGCATGCGCGAAGCTGGAGATGAGGAAGCCCAGATGATGGACTACGACTTTTTAATGGCCTTGGAATACGGAATGCCACCTGCAGGAGGGATGGGAATTGGAATCGATCGATTGGTGATGTTGTTTATCAACACTGCATCAATTAAAGATACAATATTATTTCCGCTTCTTCGACCAGATACAGGAGAACATCATGGAACTTCCGAAGGTTGAAGCGTTATATCCCATTCTGCTTCATCGCTACGCAGACGATTTTAGCAGATTAGATGTCCCCGTAAACTTTTTAGACGAAACGCTTTCGATTCTCTACACTTTTCATGATCCAGAGAATAAATACACTTTGCCTGCGAAAATTGCAGAGTTTACCTTTACCTACCAACTCGCAGATAACCAGGAAAAGGCCAAAGCAGCTCTCGAGATATTTTTGCACTATTATAAATCAGTTGAAGCGCTTATTGCTGAAATCGCAGTGGATTATCACATCAATCGCTTAGTGAAAAAACTTTCAACGATCTCGGATGCCCTTTTGGAAATCTGTGGGGGATATCAAGAAAAAAATCGTACCACCATAATCCATTGGCTGAAAATAATTCTGCAAGGCATGATTAAACGATTCAATATTCCAACGCAATCTTCCCAATCAATGGTTGAGTATGTAAACGCCACATTCCACGAAAGCATGGCAAAGGCATTTCACACTGCAATTGCGCTTTTGGGAAAAATATCTTCAACTGAATGCGAATACGACGATTTACCACTTGCAATTTCTGTTTTGTTCATTTGCACTGCGATGGTTTTTTCGCTGCGAAATACCGCTCTCTCCCTTTTACAAAAAGGAGAGATATCGGAATAATGCCACAAGCACATTTCAAAAGAGCATCGTAAAATTTAACCCAAGTTCGTACGAAAAAATCTCACGATATACACCATTCGTATCGCGATTGCGAAACTTTTCAAACGCCCAACGGCCAAATATCCCACCTTGAATGTATTGGTGTAAATCGAGCGTAAGCTTCCCCGTACACAAGTGTTGATCGTATGGTTCTGGGGATACCGTGACAGTATACTCGTACCTATTCCAAAAGAGAGAATATTCTATGCTTGCAATTGGCTTCGCCTTCAATTCATATACCGCTGCAAAAACATCATACAACCAATCAACATCGGTTTCAAAAAAAACTGAAATCCTGTACGATCTATCGTCTTCCTTGAATGGTGCAGCATTTCCAATATTTTCTGCATACACATCATCTCTCCTGTCCCTTTCTTCGAAATTCAGAGGAATATACTCGACATCTTTTCTCAAACGAAAATCGATGCTTCCCTTTACTCCAAAACTTGCTCTGTCACGTTTAAAATTAATACCAAGCATTGGTGAATGAGTATCTTCTTGAACATTCGATGTGATGATCATATTCCGCGAATACGCATAGTTTGCGTTTATATTTGCCGCATGGTGAGGAATCCCGAGTTTGTTAGGACGGAAAAATCCAAATGAAAAAATTCGCATAAGATCTACTGTCACCCCAATCTGCCCACTGTAGGTTACAACTTGTTGAGGTGGTGAAAGTATTTGCTTTCTTTCTGAAAGATTATTAATTCCAAGCATCAACGTAAAATCCATAATTCCGGCATCCAATAAGCTACTCAGCGAGATGGAATCTACGCATTTTAACGAATTGTTATATCCGCTTACGATTTTTCCGTTATCGAACGAGATTGCTTCATTAAGGGTCTCAAAAACAAAATCCCTTTCCCCTGCAAAATTATTGCGCCCTTGGAGAAATTTTATTGGGCTATACTTAAATACATTAAAGCCAGCACCCGCCAGCGCTCCATATGTACGACCTATCCCGAATGCTTCATCATAAGGAGAAATTCCTTCCCCCTCATAGGGAACATCGCTCTCCTGCAAATAAATTGTTCGACCAAAACCAACCGTCATGCTTTTCAAGAATGCAAGCTTTTCAATGTGCGATACCGAAAGTGGAACATCGAGTTTCGTCGAAATAAAGCTTTGAGCATCCTTCGCGCGAACAAATGAACCGGAATCGTTTTTTTCTGTTTCCGAATAATCCCTGAACCGATTTTCAAGATAATACATCGCCAATTGCAAATTTGGTTCCAGAAAGATAAAATCTTTCACGCCAGCTTTTATCATTAGACTTTTATTGCGATCCACAAACCGATATTCGTCGTTGTACATAAATGGGATGTGAAAACTGCCCCGAATATCGCCCAATACCTTTGTGTCAGTAAGATTGGTTTTCCCTTCAAGCCATACGATCTCCTGGGAACCAATTTCAATCGATGGAGAAAAATAAAACTTCGGCGATTGATAATCGAGAGTGCACTTTAATGCGGACTTCTGCCGACATTCTTTTTCGTGCAACGATGTAGTTGTTGCAAGTGCCTGTTGAGAAATGTTGTCCGATCTCCGTTTTATGTCCTCTTCTGTAAATGCGCTGTGCAATTGAAACGTCGCCGCAATGCTGCCGCCGAAAAAATTCTTTATTTTCTCTTCAAACAAAAGCATCGGAGATCGCGTCAACAAATCGGTTTCCTTTTCAACCACTAACCCTTCTACAAATTCGCTACGCGTATTAAAATTGCGATCGTGTTTGTAAGATAGCTTAAAAGTGGGCACATACGGCGAATTGGACGCATATGCCGTTTCCACAAACATGCTTTTTCTTCCAGCATTCCCCCTTTTCATATCGATTACCGTTTCGTTGAAGCTCTCAGTAATGCTTTTTTCAATCTGGTAATCGAACTGAGCTATCCAACCAGGAAGAATTGTGGCAGATGAAAAAAGTTGATAATACTGCTCACGGATATCCTTTGCAGTAGTTCCCACGCTTTCAAATTGGGCACTGTGTCCTTTCACAATGTACTTAACCAATAAATCGGAAATAATTGGGACCCCGGAGGCAGTACGCGCCAGCGGCCGTTTTCCTCTCAATTCCCCTTCAATCCACCACGCGTTCCCGTCTAAGAGTTCCGGTTCGCTCGCATATATATCGTTTAACCAAAATCTCCCTATTATTCCCTTGATCGCAATTTCAATATAGCGAATCCGCTTCATATCAGGATTCCCAATAGTTCTTGCAATTGGCACATTTCCTTTCGATGATGAATTAAGCCGCAGTGAAATTTCGCGCCACATGCCGGGATATTCTGCGAAAACTTCAAACTCAATGCGATCGGTTTCCGATGAACCCAGGGAAACAGTTAACACATCACCTGAAGTGAATTCTCGAAAATTAATCCAAAAATTACATGTTCGATAAAAACGGAGATCGAGCGGTGTCTGAAATTTTCTGATTATTGACGCATTCCCTCCCGCGAGGTTATATTTCACTGCAACAGCCGATTCTTTTTCCCGTTCGAGTTCTTTTGAACTCCTCTCACCGTGCAGCGCTTTATATACATCAGGATTTTTATATATAAACGCATTTTCGCGGTATTCTGCATCGTTGTGCGTATCGACAACAGTCACAGAAACCTTTTCAGTATCTTCAACTGCAACGCCGTTTATCATTACATTCTGCCACCGTGACGAAACAAAACTTATCCTGTCAATGTACAACACCCCTGATGATGCTGTCTGGGACACGATAAAAATTCTTACCGCTTCCACTGCAGAGAGAATACTGTTGTAAAGATGGGGATTTGCGATATACGATGCCGAACTTCGATTCACATAAATGCGCGCCCTTCGCCACGAGGTATCAGAAACATCTATCAGAAGCGGGGTTGTGGCATTATACGGGGTAGTAATATCGCCAGGCAATCGGATTATTCGCTCACTGGTATCTAACATGCCGTTCCCATTGAGATCCTCGCTGGTGAGAGTCCCATCGCCGAGTGTAAAATTTGAAAGGCGTGGGCCAGAACCAACG
>JAOAAF010000165.1 GCA_026419015.1 Spirochaetota bacterium | reverse complement strand
CTATGTTACGCATTTTCTATTTCATAGTCATATACGAAAAAGGCATATTGCGTCAATGAATTTTTCAGTCCAGTTCAAAACTTTGAATTGCTGTAATAATTTTCGTACGTTGTGCAATGAAGGATTTTTCCAATCCACCTGCCTCTATGAGGTACACGTTTTGATCTCTCACAAAAATAGCAACAGCATATATAAACGGTTGGGCATTGTATGAGATGCGATATTCGGCATATATCCCTTTTGTATTTTTCTGCGCAGTAATTTCATTTTTATAAAGATGATGATACCCACCTCGCAAAAGAAAATTTTCAATTGCTTTTTGCCACATTTCAACATTGCCTTTCTGAACATTTTCATGATATGATACTTTGACGCGCACGCCTTCTGACGATATGTATTTTAAAAAGCGTTTTTCTTTATGATAATGCGCAAATCCTTCGGGAGGATTCATTACAAAAGATGGACCGCACCCCATCAAGTAGCATATTGACACAAGAAGAAAAAAATTGTAAAAAAACATTTTCATGGCATCATCGTTCAGTCATAAGTTTTTCAATTCCGAGGTTTAAAATCCATTGAGCTGGAACATCATAACCAATCTGTTTATTCGAAATATGCGAAGAAGCGAGAAAAACAGTCACTTCTGACATTGCGATGCGATCGCTGTAATACAAAATTTTACCTTTGATTTCTTCAATTTCGAGAATCACCTTATTTATTTCCTTCTCGATTTGCAATGTTTCTCCAAGGTGCGTCGCCGAGATTTGTTCGAGATCGTTTAAAAGCTTCTGTTTTGAGGATAACCTGGTATTTAAAGTAATCATAGTGAAAGCGAGATCCTCGCGTTTTTGATTTTCACCGACAATATACCCTAATTCTGCCAACAATTGTTTGAATGATTCAATTGCAACATGCGGGATTCGCACATTTATGCGAGAATTCGAAAAAAAACTCACATACCCCTTCCGTGTAGGCACAAAATCTCGAATGCGTTTTGTGGCAAACTCAGAATTATGTACGGAAAGATGATACACATACGAGAAGGCAGTATGCACATCATCCGAACGGGATGTTTTGGGAAACATCAATAGAATGATAAGGTTTGCAATAACTAAAAAACTTTTCATCAATCGTACCTGATGGATGCAATAAATCGCTCTACTCTTAGTCGATTTTCTGAAAATGAACTTTCGTCTTTTGCGTATGCTTCAACCACAATAATTTTATCATTTATTACGCTAAACGCAAGCATATATATGTCTTTAGCAGGCAATTCAATCGCAAACGAATCGAAATACAAACTCCCTGCTGTTTGGTAATGCTTTCGTTCTTTAATTTCGTATCTCCTGTTTGCAAAATCGATGTCTACTGCCTCCTTCCAAAACTTTTGTGAAGCTTTTGGATAATTTTCAACTACTCCGACTTTTACCTTCACGTTTGTCTCGGGACTTACAAAAAGATCTTGCAAATTACTATACTCTTTAAAATACACATCTTCATAACTAAAAAAACCTTCAGGTGTTTCGTACCGCAAATTACCATCGCGATTGTGAAAAATACTTCTCCGATATGGATTCAGGGATGCAATCCATAAAAAGGGCGATGCCATATAATGCCCTGTTATTTCGCGCACAAGGGCAAAGAGTTCTAAACTAATTGTTGAAAAATCAACTTTGCTTTTTAAATAATTTATTTGCGCAGTTAAATTGTCGATTTCAGTAGTGAGGCGGGCTATTTCCTGTAAAATTTCCGCCTTTTCCGACGGCTTTGATGCCTTCTGCAAAAGCGCATATAATCGATCGCGAATCTTCTTCGAAGTACTAATTCTCAACGCAATGTCGTTATACTGCATCGTCACATCGCTTGCGCTGATCGTTTTGTGCTCAACATTTCCTAGTTTTTCATTTGCGTCAAGGGCCTCCTCAAATTTCGCCGCAGGTACTCGTGCGATGACTTTTGCATATTTATACGAATCGGATGCAGTAAGCGACTCAATAAAACCTCCAAGCCTGCGCGTAGTTTCATTAACGCTTTGAAGTGCTTTTTCAACGCTTTCAACTCGTATGCGGTACTCTGCGCTATATATTACCAATCGGTTATCAGTTATCGGTTGCGTTTTCTCATTTGGAATATTAGGTTCAGAAATATCATCAGATCTAAATGGAATTCCCTTTGTTTCTTCTTGTGCACTTGCTGGGGTCGAATCGCTTCCCGTGTGAGGAGGAATTTTTTGTATAAGGGAACTGGCTTCTTCTCTTCTTTCAGCAGAGCCACAATAAAAGGAGCTGCCCACAATCGTAAATGCAAGAAAAATAATGAGAAAAGAACCAGTATTTCTTGTGACAAGTTGCATTCAAATACTATGCTATTATTTGAGATTATTTGTCAATTGATAATTATAACGCGATCCAAAAAAAATGTGTGTCAGATTTTCCAATAATATCTTGATAATTATTTCGCAGTTTTCAATGTTGACATTGTTCAAAATAAAATCATACCAGTTAATGGGAGCGTTTCATGATATCAAAACCACCTGGAATTGAAGATATATTTCCCGATTCAATTGAACAATGGAATTACATCATACGAACAGCGCGTGAAGTATTTCGACTGTTCAATATTCGCGAAATCATCATACCAATACTGGAATTTACCGAAGTGTTTGCCCGTAGCATTGGAGATGAAACTGACATTGTATCGAAAGAAATGTTTACTTTTGAGGATCGAGGTGGAAGAAGCCTTACTCTGCGCCCTGAAGGAACTGCCTCTGTAGTACGCGCTTATGTTGAAAATGGCGATTATAATCGGCTTTCATCTTGTAAATTATTTTACATTGGCCCTATGTTTCGCGCCGAACGACCTCAAAAAGGTCGCTTGCGCCAATTCAACCAATTCGGCGCAGAACTATTTGGAAGCGCTCATCCTTTTTCTGATTTTGAGGCTATTGCATGCATGGATCTCATTGCCAAGCGGGTAGGAATACATAACTATACCCTGCTAATAAATTCCATTGGATGCACAGAATGTCGACCAAAGTTTATTGAAAAACTTACCCAATATTATCGTGCTCACACTGCACAATTGTGTTCCGATTGTCTTCGCAGATTGGAAAAAAATCCCCTTCGAATATTGGATTGCAAAACTGAAACATGCGTGCAATTGAAAGGAAGTGCACCACCTATTTCGGAATTTTTATGCCAATCTTGTATGGTTCATCATCGCGAGCTAAAAAATATTCTTGTGGAAAATTCAATTGCATTTACCGAAAGTCCGCACCTTGTCCGTGGATTAGATTATTACACACGAACCACCTTCGAGTTTGTTACTGGAGAAGGAAGCCAAAATGCATTCGCCGCTGGTGGGCGGTACGACAATTTGGTAGAACTGTTCGGAGGTAAGCCAACACCTGCAGTGGGATTTGCTGCGGGGATTGAGAGAATACTTCTTTTACTGAACAACCAACTCCACCTAAACCCAACACTTGATGTGTACATCGTCCATTCAGGTGATGTTGCATTCATAGAAGCTCGCAAACTTACTATGAAATTGCGGGAATGTGGGATTTCCGTTGATATGGAAGCAGAATCAAAAGGTTTCAGGTCGCAATTTAAAAAAGCAGATAGGGAAAACGCCCAAATTGTAATTATCATCGGTGAAGAAGAAATAGAGAATGCAAAATACTCAGTAAAAAATATGATTTCAGGATTACAAGAAACAATTTCACGCGAATCGATTATTGAACATGTAAAGCAAACCATACGTACAAAAAAATAAATCTCTTAAT
>JAOAAF010000164.1 GCA_026419015.1 Spirochaetota bacterium | reverse complement strand
ATTTAGTTGTTGGGTATAATTGCCTTCTCAAATTTGACAAAAATAAAATTTGTTGGCATATAACCTGGGAACTTGCAAAAAAATACGAAGAAAACCTTTTTTTCTAATACCTTCTATTGAATTGATTTTATTTGATAATCGTTTTTTTAAATGCGTAATAAGGGTTTATTCTTTTTTTATTAAAATTTTATGCACAAATAAATTTAGCTTGCGTTATTTTTATTTAATCAAATGATGCATTTCGGTATTTTAATTTATTATGTGAATTGTTAACCTACATTAGTAATTATAAAGGTGGAGGAATGAATGGATTTATCAGTGACATATATGGGATTAAAGATCGCTAATCCAATAATTGTGGGGAGCTCTGGTTTAACTTCGACTGTTGATGGAATAAAACATTTGGAAGAATCGGGCGCTGCGGCTGTCGTGTTGAAATCGCTCTTTGAAGAGGAAATATTATTTGAAATTTCAAGAGCATCTGGAGAAGGTGCTGTAGTGAATAATTATGGAGAAGCGGCCGAATACATTCGATATTACGTTCGTGAAGAAAATGTAAGTAATTATTTAAAGCTCATTGAAAATGCAAAGAAGACTGTGGCTATCCCGGTTATCGCAAGCATAAACTGCGTTTCAGCGGGTGAATGGGTTAACTTTGCAAAGTCAATCGAAAGTGCTGGAGCTGATGCGCTTGAATTAAATATATTCATTATGCCATCAGATCCGAGAATTACCAGTGAGGCAATTGAACGCCGATATTTCGATATAATCGCGGGAATAAGGACTCATGTGAAAATACCACTGGCGCTAAAAATCGGATATCACTTTTCTGGAATGGCATATTTTCTTACGTCGTTGTCTTCAAGCGGCATCCAAGGTTTGGTATTATTTAATCGATTTGTAAGTCCCGATGTCGATTTAAAGACACTTAGCCTTACAGCGATGCCAGTGTACAGTGCTTCAATTGAATTGGCGCACTCGCTTCGATGGATCGGCATTCTTGCAGGACGTGTGAAATGCGATCTCGCTGCATCGACAGGGGTGCATGATGGTTTATCGCTTGCAAAAGTACTGTTGGTTGGTGCATCGTGTGCACAGATTGCAACAGCAATATATAAGAACGGTGCGAAGTATATTGAAGTTATGCTCGACGATTTACGCACCTGGATGGCTTCGCATTCGTTTCGCTCAATTAGCGATTTTAGGGGAAAGGTAAGCTTTAAAAATATAGAAGATCCGATTCATTACGAGCAAGCTCAGTTTATGAAATATTTCTCACATCATGGCAAATGGATGGCATAAAAAAGAAAGGCAATTATATAAGTCAGTGTGTATCGGTTTCAGTGGAGAAGTAGTGAGTATATATATTAAAAATTTTTTATTGGTGCACATATTTGTGCTCTAATCGTGGAAATCAAGTATTTATAAAAATCCGCGTTGCAGGATTTTACTGGTGTAATGATGGTGAATTTTGTTCATTGAGTTTATAAAGATGTTTAAAAAGGATATGATGTATCAGATTAAATTATTCAATGAAGTATTGTCTCAATTTCCTTCAATATATCGTTTAATATTGTAATTTTTTTTATTCCTAATCTTTTTATTAACCATTCATTTATATCTTTAGCCATGGCACTCGCTTTTTGAGTTTCTTTTAGACCATCGTTTGTGATTTCAATTGTGAATTCTCTCCGATCGCTGTAGTTTACCTGCCTTTTCACAAAACCGAGTTTTTCCAGTTTATCAATGCTGCGAGTTATTGCAGCATTATCTAAGTCCAATGCAGTGCTAATATAGCTCATCGAGGAGTAATTGTTTTCTTTGAGTAAAAATAAAATGCCCATTTGCGAAGGGGAAGCTTTAATGCCGTATTTCGCTGATTGTTGTTTGATAAATTGCCTGAATTTATTTTGTGTTTTGCAGATTTGGTAGTATAGCCGATAGTTCATTTTTTTTACTCGATGGTTTTTATTATGTTAAGAGTTGACCACTCACCACAAGATACCACAGTCCACAAATTGGGTTGTGGGAAAAGAATTTTATCGATTTCTTGCGTCGTGAGCCCTTTTTGTTTTAATATTTGTACTTGTTGCTGTATCGAAAGAAAGTAGTCAAGCTTACGTTTCAGTTTTTCTTTGCCCTTTTGTTGTTGTCCCGAGTGGCTGCAGAAAATGATCTCAAAATCCAATACAAGCAGTTGTTGTAGCGTCTGAATAGTGGTATTGATATTTTCATCCACAAAGGCAACACGCTGTTTGGTGCTTACAAAAAGATCGCCAGTGAATAGCCAGCCATTACTTTTTTCATATAAGACGATATGGTCATTATGATGTCCAGGTGCTTCTATTACATCAAATGAATAGTATTCGGTTTGGAGTTGTGCTGGAATCGGAAATGCGCGAAAGCCTTTTCGATTTCCCCACACGAGTTTTCTATAAAAAGGGATGTTGCTATCATGGGATGCTTCTTCGATTGAATTTTTATGGATATAAATCGTTACGTTCTTTTCATTTTGAAGCCACCATGCTAATCCTGTATGATCTTCATGAATATGAGTAATCGCGACCGCATCGATGCGTTCATTGCGCAATAGTTTTGTTGCTTTTCGCATAATGTTGTTTGAACCAGCATCGATCATTAGCCCATCGACGATATAAAAATAAATATCGAGCTGGAAAGGTGGCAGTATCCCAGATTTAAAATGGTAGATTTTGCATTTTTCTATTTTTTGTATTTTCATGAGATGCTCCAAAATGTAAATATTTGCAAAATCAAAATTTGATTAATCAAATATATATCAACGAAAAAAATTACGTTCATAGTGTGAGTTGTGCGCTCGCATTACCATTTGTAAAGGGGTATTGATAGGCGATATTCCCGTATAATTTTTTGGCCGTCAGGTGTTAATTCTTGGGCAACAGGTAAGTTTTCGATTGATTCGCGCAACAATCCGAATCCTTGTGAATTAGTGCTAAAAGATGCACACGCGGTGTACATGCACATCGCTATGGATGAAAGAAAAAGAAAAAAATAATTTTTCATATATACTCCAATGGGTACAAAATTGATGCAACTGTTTGGTAACACAATTTTTTGTCAAGCGTTTGTAGTTAAAAATTTTTCAATTTTCTTTCCTTAATGCGCATGCGTAAAAGTTACGTAACTGATGAAAGTATCTTAACGGTCGATCGATTTCCAGGTTGCTGGATCGCGTATCGCATGCCAATTTTTAACGATTTGTGCGTAAGGTGTTTTTTCTTCTATGCTTCCAACAATAAGATTGTCCCTCACAGTACCAGAGTAAGTGGCGTGGGCAATGCCGTTTTTGTCAAATCGCAGAATCATCTGTAATGCGTCTCCCTTTATGGTTAATGAAACAATTTTTGCATCATTCTTTCCAATAAGAATACCTTTTATTTTTTGAAATGATTGTTCAATTGTAAGTGCCACTGTATTTTCTTCCTTCCATCTCCACGTGCCGGTGACGTTTGCAGGCACAATGTAAAGTCGAACTGGCCGGTAGCATTCGAATTTACCAGTGGTAATGCATTCGCATTTTACGATTTCAGTACTGTCGCTTTCCCATTCGCCCATATCGTGCGTGTGAATAATGATTCGCGTACCAGGGCGAAGGAGGCGTAAAAATCGCGGACGCAATTTTCGGTTCAAATCATTATTGAGAAAGGCAAATATAACTGTCGCATCGGAAAAATCAGTATCGAAAAAACTTTCGTTAAGAAAAATCGTTTTATTTTTTACCCCTTCTTTTTCGGCACGCTCTTTGCTTTGCACAATGCGGATTGGATCTATATCCACACCCTTGCCT
>JAOAAF010000163.1:1664-3854 GCA_026419015.1 Spirochaetota bacterium | reverse complement strand
TAGCAAAAAACCTTCGCGAAGTTTATGGCGATGACACAAAAATCACCTCTGAACTGATCGATCGCTACTATCATCTCGCGTTGCGCGAAGGCAATCGCGAGGCATTCATCGATCGGGTATATGCGCATCGAGATTCTTTGGAAGATGCAGCGCGCATCAAAAAGATAGCTGTTCCCACGCTGATTTTATGGGGAAAAGAAGACGAATGGATTCCACTTGAGTATGGCTATCGTTTTGCGAAGGATATTCCAAATTCAACGCTCATCGTATATGAAGGCGTTGGCCACATTCCGATGGAAGAAATACCTGAAAAATCGGTGCGGGATGCAATGGAATTTTTTCAAAAACGCTTTGCAAAATGAATGAGAGATTGAGTTATTTTCTTGCTGCAGATATTATTGTTCCAAGACCATACGCGGCAGTTCCGAGCACTACCATTGTGGCACCTGCAGGTGTATCAAAATAGTATGAAAGCATCAACCCGCCGCACATCGTGCAAACAGAAAAGAAAATGCCGCTTGCGATGACCACGCGAAAGTTTTTTGTGAGCAAAATCCCAAAACTTGCGGGAAGAACAACCAGCGCAGAGACCAATATGATTCCAACGATCTTCATGCTGATGACGATTATCGCAGCAAGGAATGCCGAAAGGGCAGTGTCGATAAATTGGGTATGCACCCCACTGACTGTGGCAACTTCTTCATCGATTGTGACAAACAGAATTCGGTGAATAAAAAATACCACAAATGGTAAAAACAGGGCTAAAACTCCCAATGCAAGAAAAAGATCCAGCGAAGTGACCGCAAGGATATTTCCAAACAAATATCCTTGCACATCAAAGGTGTATGCCTTTTTAAGTTTTATAAGAATTACACCAAGCGCCATCGAAAATGCAAAAAAAATCCCAATTCCCACATCGTGACTCATTTTCCCGAGGCGAGTAAGTTTTGCAATGACAATTGCGGATAACGCACAGAAAACAAGCGCTGACAAGAAAGGGTTTGTGTTCAAAAAGATGCCAAGCGCTACACCGCCAAATGCGGTATGTGCAATTCCCGCGCCGAGGAATGACATTTTTCGCGCTACCACGATGAATGAGAGAACACCAAAAAGCACACCGAGCAAAATGCTTGCGAGGAATGCATTTCTGAAAAAATCCATTGTAAATAATTCTGCCATCAATCACCTCTGCAGGTGGGGCAATTTTTGTCGTGGCGCACCACATGGATTTTTTGGCCAAAGACTTTTACAAACATCTCTTCAGGAGCGCATTCTGATGGTTTCCCGTGAAAATGGATAGTGCGATTGAGGCAGGCGAGCCGATCGACGATCTCCGAAACTGCTCCAATATCGTGGGAGACCATTAAAATCGTGAGGCCTTCCTCATCGCGTAGCGTTTTTATCAGTTCGTAAAACGAATCTTGCGCGGCTGCATCCAACCATGTAACCGGTTCGTCGAGAATGAGTATTTTGGGTTCCATCGCAAGTGCGCGCGCAATGAGAAATCGCTGTTTCTGTCCACCGGAAAGGCTTCCAAAATGGTAGTTTTTCCATTCCCGCATTCCCACGCGCTCAATTGCTCTTTCGATTATCTCTCGGTCTTTACGGGAAAGCTTTTCAAAAAATCCGCTTTTCGCATAGCGCGACATCGCCACCACATCGAATGCGCATACAGGAAAGTTTGTCTCGGATATAGATTGCTGAGACAGATAGCCAAATACTCCTCTTTGCCGCGCGATTTGTGGGTCCATCCCAAAAATGGATACCTTTCCCATCCATGGCGATTGTAAACCCATAATTATTTTAAGAAGCGTGGTTTTGCCACTGCCATTTGGTCCCACGATTGAAACGATTTCGCGTTCTTCTATTACGAGGTTAATGTTTTCCAATACGCGATTTTGTTCGTAACCTGCGAATATATTAGCTAGTTCGATTGCGTAAATCGCACTCATTGAGAGAGAGCCTCGCTGAGTTTTTTGGCATTGAATTCCATAAGCGAGAGATAATTCGCACGAAGAGGGTCGTTTGGATCGCCGATTCCATCCAGGCGCACTGCAACGCCATTGATTTCGCGCACAAACGCAGTGGCAACATTGTTTTGCGCATAGTAATCGATGATTACGACTTTAATGTTTTCCTGAATGGCACGTTTTTTTAACTCTGCGATTTTTTTGATCGAGTGCGCATCTC
>JAOAAF010000163.1:0-1654 GCA_026419015.1 Spirochaetota bacterium | reverse complement strand
CCGATTCAATGGTGCCCGCAATCGTAAGCCCATAGTCGCGTGCAAAATAATCCCATGCGGGATGCCATTGAATAAGTTTCTTGTGAGGTACTGATGAAAGAATGTTGTGAATGCGGTTATCGAGAACATCGAGTTTTTGGCGATATGCGGTGTAATTTTTTTCAAACAGATGCGCATGTTGAGGATATAATGAGGAAAAAAAATCTCGAATTGCTGCAGCGATGCGCGTTGTGTTTTTAACCGATAGCCATACATGCGGGTTATTTCCTTTTATGAGTTCGCTAAGGTATATCAGTTTCGCCGATGGAGGAATCATCTTTGAAATCCATCCATCAAAGTTTGGATGAATGCCCACAAAGATCGCTGCGCTTTTTAGCAGTTTTGCATCCGATGGGGTTATTTCATAGGTATGAGGGTTGGCATTTGGTGGGATGACTGTGATTATTTTGAGAACATTTCCAGAAATGTTGTGGGCAATATCAGCAATTGGTGCAATGGAAGCAATAACGATCTTGCCATCGTTTGCAGGCGGTGTACTGCAATAGATGGAGATGAAGACCATCGAAACAAGGCATACGCAAAACTGGTATTTTTTCGCTACATGCATTGGAGTACAGTGCCGTCAGTGACTTTATTTATTGCGAAGCATATTTAAAATGAATATGGCCAAAAATCTTGTCAAGTGCGATTTTGCTGTGTGAAAAATTTGTATGACAGTTTTCTTTTCATGGAATTCGATTTGAGTGTTTGATTGTTTATTATATTTAAATTAAAAAGCTTCTTTAAAGCTTTCACTCCTTGATGGAAACTAAAATATTTTGCATAAACAAGTTAAATCATTGCACCGCAGTAAAAAGGTACAATATAATTTTTTTCATACCTTACAGGAGTGCGGGCCGGATTGTAGCAACATGGTACTATCAACCGTATCTAAAAGATAGTCAACGTGATAAATGCCACCCAACCGATAAAAGCGATAATGTTTGATGCGCGCAAATTTACCTCACAAATGTGGCCATGGGTAACTCCTTTTTCGCGATATCAATTTGTACACCGATTTTCTTTTATGTATGGGTGCGAATGTTTTTCATTTGGTTATTGTGCAACGAAATATTTCATGGGTGTCAATGTTTTTATATTATTATGAATTTTATATCCTGAGAAGATAAAATCCCCTCATGAGAAGGAAAGGCTTTTTGCCACAGTTTATATTTTTATCCCCACGCAGGATGAAATAGCACAGTTTCGCCGTACGATGGCAGTAAAACGCTTGACTTTCATAAACGAAATGATATATGATAGACGCGTATGCATTACCATGAGTTTATTTGTTTAGTGGGATGGCGCGGTTTTCGCGGAGGTTTTCGCGCAATTGTTTTTTCATTATTGCTCATCGTCTTTGCCAGCAGTTTGTCCCTTCACCTATCGCATAACCATAATGCGCTATGCCAAAGCCACTATAAAAAAAATTTTTCGCATGAAGCATGCATAGTCCTTCTTTCATCGAAAAAAAATTTAGAAGCGGGTTATTGCGTATCGTGCTTCATTTTCAACCACCGTATGGTGAGCGCGGTACGTGATGCGAGCTTCGTTTGTATTGCAAGAACATGGTCGCTTTTCGTTTCTATTCGATCCGATAAACCTCGAACAGTTT
>JAOAAF010000162.1 GCA_026419015.1 Spirochaetota bacterium | reverse complement strand
AATAAATATAGGAATAATATTTACAAGGCTTGAATTTTTAATTGCAGGTGTATGGATTGTAACTGTAATATCAAGGGTTATCTTTTATGCATACGCGGGTGTTCTAGGATTTTCACAGTTATTTGGAATAAAGGATTATAAAAAAATTATGACTGAACATCGAGAACGCAAACATCTTCTTATGCTCATACAACGTGCTGGAATAAATAAGTTTGTGGTGGTAAACCGCGAATGATTTAGGAGTTTTGCAATGAAATCAATGCGGCTTTTTATAATTCTTGGAGTAGCATTTGTGTTTACGTGCGTAAGTTGTGCGAAGGAATCTGAACAAACAGAGATACAAAAGTTAATAACGAATGGACATGAGCAATCTGATCAACAAGTTCAACAGCATATTGGCCAAACTGAAGATAAAAATAAGAGTTTAGATGAAGGGAGCTTCTTTGCGGCGGCGCGACTTAAGTCGTTGCTCGTGCGGCCCATGGATAAAACAGGTGATCGATTGCTTGAATACCATGTAAACCTGAATTATCAGTGTAATGATTTTTATAAGGCTCGGGAAGAAATCGTTCATATTATTTCCCAATATGGGTTTATCAAATCGGCAAATACCGATGTGAGACATACTGCGCGCATGTTTATCAGTGCTGCGATCCAGTCAAAGGATATTTATAAATTTTTACTCGACATGGATAAAGTGGGTACACTGATTTCGGAAAATCTCCGAGTGAATGATCTCACTGAAGAAATGGTTATCGCTCAACGTAGAATTCGGCGCGAAGAAATTCGTATCGATCGCCAGAAAAAAGCTATTGCAAATGTATCTGCGCAATCGAAAAATTGGAAAGAACTGGAAGAATTAATTTCGCGAAACGAAGATAATTTTGACCAATCAGAACATACAAAGTGGAAAGTGTTAGATAGAGTGAGTTGGGCAAATGTTGCCATTAGCCTTGAGCCATATGGATCGGTACATATACCGCAATATAAAAAGGCATTTATTTGGCTTTTAAACGTGATATTATGGATTCCTTATGCGCTTGTGTATTTAACCCCAGTTGTTTTACTCGGCGTGGTAATTTGGTGGAAATGGGGATGGGTTGTGTCATTGTTTAAAAGAAAAAATAATAACGTTCAATAGTCATACAAAGTATCCCATCGCATTTACGGTATAAGAACATTAACATTTTCTTTTAAATTTAGCAATTATTATTAATTTCAAGCGATGGAAAGGGATTAATAAAAATAAGTTTTACGATCTCCTTGAGTTAATGAAGTGCCTTTTCTGTCCACAGTTTTACGCTGTGTTTGTAGTATTTAAATTCTGGAAGAGATGGTGGTAAATTTTTTACAAGAAGCATGCGCGCCCATCGGCGTTCGGCAAATTCACAAATGTCCTTAATCGTTCTTCCAGAGAGACCTTCTGAAAGCGTAGCTAATTCTTCGCGTTCTGTTTGGGAAAGGTGTTTTGCATAGTTTGCAAAAATTGCTGCTCGTTCTTGTGCATTCGGAAGCGGGAAATGGATTGTCTGATCAAAACGGCTCACGAGAGCATGATCGAGATCAACAATTCTGTTTGTGGCGCCAATTGTAATAGTTGTGGTTGCTGCATCAAGCCCATCGAGCTTACGCAAGAGAACCGAAAGCACTCTTCGGGTTGCTTCGAACATGTTCGAATCTCGCGATGGTGCGAGCGCATCGATTTCATCGAGGAAAATGATGGCGCCACCCATTTCATCAGCTGCTTCAAAGATATTCGATAAGTTTTGGGAAGATTGTCCATACCATTTAGACATTATCGATTCGATTGGAACATATACCAGTGGAATTCTCACATCGCCTGCAATGATGCGCGCGACTGTTGTTTTACCGACGCCAGGACTTCCTTCAAAGAGGATTGCGCGAGGTCGATTTGATTCAAAGGTTTTCCGTGTAAGGCGCGCGATTTCATCGTACATTTCGGGATTTTTTAAAGGAAGAATGATCGATTCCCGAATCTGCCGTTTTACTTCATCATAACCAGCAATATAGCTCCAATCAATCGCACCGTTTTCGCGATAGACAGTTGCGCCGAGTTTTTTTAATCGCGTTTCGGGATCTTCTGAATCAACCATGTAAGATGCTTTGTAAAGGGCAATTGCAAGATTAATTTCATCCTGAAAAAGATTTCCTTTTTTCGTGAGTTCTGCCTTGAAATTAGTTGTAAGACCAAAAAACTCAATTTTAAGATTATCTAAAATATTTTCGCTTTTAAATAGGTTTCGCCCGAGCGATTGAAATGCGTAATATCCATCGCCAAAGGAGTGAATGCGAACGTTTTCAATATAGCTTTTAATGATGGTAATAAAATGCGCTAACAAAGTCTCGTTTAAAAATGGAATGGGGAATGAAATGCGCGTTATTCCTTTTTCAAAAGTTATTTCGGGAATGGGGAATGAATCTCCCTTTATATTTTTTGTTATGAGGAAAGCAGCAATTTCTTTTTGAATTTGCTCTTTCATCGAATCGTATGCGATTGTATCGATGATGGCAATTTCGGGCATATAGTACCTCATCTGCAGTTCTTAATATAATGTATTTATTAACATATTCGGCATCAGCACGATGCCCGAATATGATTTTTTGTGAGCATAAGAAGTTTCATTGATGGATGGATGAAGGTGGCATTCATGATCAAATCATGTGATTCCGCTAATCATGGTTACTAATTCATGCGTTTTGGCTTTTAACAAGATTGTAAAATCGGTAATTTGTTTGTTTGCATTTTCCAAAAACGTTGCAGTAGTTGCGAGCCGTTCAACGACTTTCGTCGTTTCATTCATCGTTTCGCTCTGCATTTTTGTTGATGAGGCAATGCGTTGTGCGAGATGATCTGATATCGCAACGCGGTGCATAAAATCTTCCAATGCGCTTTGTTGATCTTTTATAAGTGAAGTTACAGTTTCCAGATTTTGATTTATATTATTCACAAGGCTGAGCGTCTTGGTAAGAATTTCTTCTGTCTTTGTTACCTCGCTCGTTCCGACTTTGATCTGATCTGCCATCATTTTAATGCGAGCTTTAATTTCTTTGGAATTTTCGGATGTAGCGGTTGCAAGTTTACCGATTTCATTTGCGACTACCGCAAAGCCCTTCCCATGTTCGCCAGCTCGTGCTGCTTCAATGGCAGCGTTGAGAGAGAGGAGGTTTATTTTGTCGGTAATTTCGTCAATGATTGAAATCAGTTCGTTTATTGACATGCTGCTTTCGGCAATTCGATGCATCTGTTCGGTCATTCGCGCAAGTGTAAGTTCAGTAGTAGCTGCTGCTTCAGTAATAACATGGATATTCTCAGCTAAGGAGAAGTTCGCATGGGCGATATTTTTTTGGCTTTCTTTTAATCGATCTATTGAGAGGCGAGTATGACGCGTTTCTTCTTCTTGGATGCTGATGGATTGCGAAATAATTTTGTTTTGCTCAAGCAACGCATTGTGCATAGTGCGAACATCGTTAATTGTATTTGTCTGCTCATTGGAATAGCACACAAAGTCTTTCGCCATTGATTCGAGGCGTTCCCCTGCATCTAAAAATTGGCTGGAAATGTTTCCAACTGCTTTTACGGCGTGTTCGAGATACTCGCTTCGTTGACGTGCTTGCTCTTCATTTTTTTCGAGCGTGCGGCGATAATAGTTTAAAAGATCACCCATGCCAAAAGCTAAAAGAATGGAATTTAACGCTGCCCCTGTTTGAAACCCGAATTCCGAAAAGGCAGTGCTAGGGTAAATGCCAAGAACTTTTAATCCATAAAATAACCCTCCACCTTGAATAGCTGTCCACGCTAACAAAAAGTACAGCGCTGGCCGAAAGCCTTGGCGGTAGCTTACGATTCCTGCGCTCCAC
>JAOAAF010000161.1 GCA_026419015.1 Spirochaetota bacterium | reverse complement strand
ACGATACGAGGGAGAATGGCATATGGGGAAACGACAGGGCAAAGGAACTGCAAAGTGGCCAGATGGGTCGTATTACATCGGTGACTTTATCAACGATCGAGCACATGGAAAGGGAATTTTCGTCGACGCAAATGGGATGAGGTATGAGGGCGAATTTAAAAACGGAATGGCACATGGGAAAGGCGTGCTCATCACGCCAGCAGGAAAGCGGACGAGTACTCGGTGGCATGAGGGAAAACCAGTTTTGTAAATGAAAAAATTTAAACTATAAAATTATTTCAAAATAAAAGCTTATAATTTTTATAACTAAATTGGGGAGAACGATGGAAGATCTAAAAAAAGCATATAGAACGATAATGGAAGACCATTTCCCCGATGAGATGACAATCACATTCGGGAAAAGTACCCTTGTATACCGCAAACGAACATGGAAGTTGGACGATGATGGCACAATTGTCGAAAAAGGACTTCGCTATGGCGAAAATCCAGGCCAAGAAGCCGCCCTATATGAACTTGTAAACGGAAATTTAGTGTTAGGTGAGTGCCGTTTTATTGAACCGGGCAAATCTCTCGTCAGCGGCATTGATGAGCGCATGATGATTCAAGCGGGCAAACATCCTGGCAAAATTAATCTCACCGATATTGACAATGGCTTAAATATTTTAAAATTTCTCATGAAAAAACCCGCTGCGGTCATCATGAAACATAACAACCCATGCGGCGTTGCACAGGATTCTGAACTTGCACGCGCATTTTACCGCGCATACCGTGCAGATCGAATTGCAGCTTTTGGAGGAGCAATTGTGGTAAATCGCACAATGGATCGCGATACAGCTGAGCTCATTTCTTCACAATATTTCGAAGTAGTCGCTGCTCCCGCCTATGCTCCCGGCACAGTTGATATTTTGAAAAAGCGCAAAAACTTGCGCATCATCGAAATTCCGCGCATCGATCGCCTCGAAGAATATCTCGCATTGCGCTTTGTGGATTTCAAATCGCTTATCGATGGCGGCATTATTGTTCAACAATCCCCACTGTGCACCATCAAAACAAAAGATGACTTAAAGCCAGCACGGGCAGAATACAAAGGCAAAATCTATGAAATCGAGCGATTGCCTACCGACAAAGAATACGAAGACCTTTTGTTTGGCTGGTTTGTGGAACAGGGAGTGACATCCAACTCCGTGCTGTATGTAAAAGACTGTTGCACGGTTGGGATTGGAACAGGAGAGCAGGATCGCGTGGGGGTTGCAGAACTTGCAGTCGTAAAAGCGTATACAAAATATGCAGATCTTTTGTGCTACGATCGCTATGGCATTTCATACAAGCAATTGGAGCTTGCTGTCGAAAAAGGTGAACGGAAAAAAACTGAACTTGAGGAAATCGATCGCGAAACAAAAGAGGAACGTGGAGGGCTGCCAGGTTCGGCGATGGTCTCCGATGCATTCTTCCCATTTCGCGATGGCGTCGATGTGGGAATAAAACAGGGAATCACATCAATCATTCAACCCGGCGGCTCAGAACGCGATTTCGAATCAATCGTTGCGTGCAACGAAGCAACTCCTAAAGTGGCAATGGTATTCACGGGCCAACGCGCATTCAAACACTGATGGTGTACAGCGCATACATAGAGCTTCACAGCAAAGGTCACCGCGATGTGATCGATATAACTCTCAAAGTTTCGGAAAAAATACGCGAATCAAACATTTTAAATGGCATTGCCACAGTGTTTGTAATCGGCTCTACCGCCGCAATTACTACAATCGAATACGAACCAGGTTTAGTGCACGATATAAATTTATTTTTAGAAAAAATTCTCCCATATAACGGGAAATATCGCCACCACGAGACCTGGCACGATGACAATGGCGCAGCGCACTTGCAATCAGCACTTCTGGGAACTTCGCTCACTGTCCCCATTATCGATGGGAAACTTTCTCTTGGGACATGGCAACAAATCGTTTTAATCGACTGCGATACGAGACCTCGACGAAGAAAAATTGTAGTGCAGATCATAGGTGAATAATTTATGTTAACCTCCTATTACATAATCCTCTTCGGAGCTTCTTTTACTCTTCTTCACGGCATAGAGCAAATTGTGGCACAATCAAAGCGCACTCGGCTCGATTACCTTACCGCATTGGTAATGCTCGATGTTGCGCTCATCTTGTATAACCATGCAATACTTTCAACAGACCGTTTGATAACTCATAAAAATATTTTGTTTTTCTATCTCACCTCTCTTTACGCAATAGGTCCTCTCAACTATTTATACTATTACTCGCTTATTAACCGAAAATACACCTTTTCTTTTCGATTAGGAATCCATCTCATCCCCGCAGCATGTATGTTCGTTTTAGAAACAATATTTTTATTATCCCCCGCTCATATAAAAAACGAAATAGTAACGATAATGTATTCTGAAAAAATTTCATTTTTCACGGTATTGTTATTTGTGGGAGGGTTAATTTTTATAATGTATCAATTATATTTTATTTATCAATGCAGCAGCGTGTTATATCAGGCTTCAAAAATTCAAGGGCTTTATGTAGCGTTGTTTCTTGAATCCGTAAATGTGCTTACCCCCTTGCCAATCGTGTTGTGGTTTATCACAAAACATCATTATCTCTATGCAATCGCAAGCTATATGACGATTGTGGTTATTGTGGTCCTCTTCCTTTTCCACAGGCGTTTCCCTTCACTGTTCGAGACATTAGCAGACGCCATTCGGAAAGAAAAATACGAGAGAGATTATCTCTCGGGTATGGATATTCCTCAACTCATCAAACGATTGTATTATCTGATGGATACAGAAAAGATATTCCTTGAACCCACTATTACGCTTGCTGAAATGTCCCAGAAACTCCAAATAACTCCCCACCAACTTTCTCAATTGTTAAACGAACACTGCAAAATGCGATTCAATCACTTCATTAACCGATACAGAATAGAAGAAGCAAAAAAAATTTTACTTAACGAAAAGGATGCAAATATTATTTCCGTTGCATTTCATGTTGGGTTTAACTCTAAGTCGTCATTCAACAAAATTTTCAAACAATACACAGGCATTACTCCTTCGGAATATAAAATGCAAAATAAATTATAAATAATCCAAATGCCTTAAATCTCACTTATTTCAATACTAATACTTCGAATAGGCATCTGCGCTTTCTTTACTTGTTAAAAATTCAAATAAGGGTTATCATGTCACAACACATATAATTTTTATCCACGCTTCGTTTTGGGTCTATTGTTATAACATACGTCGACAATATTTTTATTTTACCCTATATTATTAACCAATACATACACTCCTAACATTCATGACATCATTCGCGAAACGCAAAACAATTTGGAGGGAGATTGATGGAGGATATTACGCTGCAAGATGTAAACGATTTTAAATACATAACAGCTAATTTCGTAAAAACTAAAATTAATCAATTTATCGACGAACACCATCCCGACGGAAATTTTTCCCTCATCGAAGATTTCTTTCGCGAAGCGAGCGAAATTGGCATACTTCCTTTTTCATCGCCAGATTCGACAGGATACGAGTATGGAATATGGGGTAGCAAAACTTTTAGCTCTTCGCTGGGGATAAAGAACTCACTCACAATGCTCTCAGAGTTGGCAACAGCATGTGCGACTTTTGCAATGATGGTGCACATCCAAAGTTTGGCGGCCCATATCCTCGTTCGCCATAACATTCAAAACGCGTCGCTGTATCCATTTTTTAGTCTGTACAACGGTTTTTGGCCTCCATGTTACAATGAGATGCAAAATCCTGCGATTCATGAAACATCATATGTTAATGGGGATAGATTTCATGCGACGCTAAAACTGGGATTTGCAATAATGCCACGCTACGCAATAATCATTTTTCCTTTTGACAATAGATGGAATCTTTTCTATTTTGAATCGGTTGAAGGCGTACTGTTTCACCAACTTCGCAC
>JAOAAF010000160.1 GCA_026419015.1 Spirochaetota bacterium | reverse complement strand
CTACTATGGCTTCATGCTCCCGTATGCACCCATCCATTATCTCATCTTTGAAAAACTCCCACACGCTATCCTTGTTATGACCAGTGGCAATATTGCCGATGAGCCCATTATTTATCGCGAAGAAGATGCTTTTAAAGATCTTTCAAAAATTGCTGATTTTTTTGTTACGTATAACCGCGACATTGTTGCCCAAAGCGACGATAGCGTGCTGTTTGTAGAAAAAGAATTGCCCTTTTTCATTCGCCGATCCCGAGGATATGTCCCTGCGCCAATGAGCGTGCGAAAGCTACCCTGTCACATATTAGCAACAGGTGGCGATTTAAAAAATAGCTTTGCACTCGCACGGGATGATTTTCTCGTGCTTGGACAATACATCGGCGATCTTTCAATGGCAACGGGCGATGAGGTATTTCGCCGAACGCTTGCGCATTACATGCGAATTTACGATTTTCACCCACGCGCTGTGGTTTGCGATCTACATCCAAACTACTTTACTACCTTTTTTGCCGATGAGTTGCAATCGCAGGGCCTTAAAAAAATTTCTGTGCAACATCACCATGCCCACATTGCGTCGATCTTAGAAGAGCATAACATCGATGGTCCTGTCATTGGCATTGCCTTCGACGGTACTGGTTTTGGGACAGATGGTACCTTATGGGGAAGCGAATTCCTCATTGCCGAACGAAATCAATTTACACGCGTCGCCCACTTTTCAGAATTTGTTCTCCCTGGAGGTGAAAGCGCAATACGAGATGTGTGGAAAATTGCCGTTTCGCTGCAACACGAATACGCTGTAAATGATAAAATAAAAATTCACTTCCCTAACGAAGAGATGATAATTGAAATAATCAAAAAAAATATCAATTGCCCACGTGCAACCAGCGTTGGACGACTTTTTGATGGAATCTCTGCGCTTCTTGGAATTAGAACCTCAATAAGCACAGAAGCCGAAGCTGCGATGCTTCTTGAAGAAGCTGCCTATTCTGAGAATATAAAACTTCCTGCAACTGTTGCCCCTTTTGATGAAAAAACAGGTACCATCGACACTGGGCATTTCGTGCAACGCGTTCTCGAATTTCTTTCAAAAGGCGAAAATGTAAGCACCATTGCGCGAATGTTTCACGAAGACATTGTGCTTACGGCAACAAGCGTCGCAGAACATTTGCGGGAAACTTATTGCATTAAAACTGTCGCTCTTTCTGGAGGGGCATTTCAAAATAGGTTGTTGCTTCGTTTATTGATAGAATCACTCGAAAAAAAAGGATTTGACCTACTTTTGCCCCATTCAATACCATTCAACGACGGCTGCATTGCAGTGGGTCAAATCTGTATTGCGCGAGAACTCATCACATGAATTTCGCACTGGTACAACGGCTCGCAAAAACTCTATCAAACCTTGCGCTACGCAGCGAAGTGCGCATCATGGAAGTGTGCGGCACTCACACCGTTGAGTTTTTTCGCACAGGGGTACGATCCCTTTTCCCGAAAGAACTCATCCTTGTCGACGGCCCTGGCTGCCCTGTATGCGTTACGCCAAACGAATATTTGGATCGCGCAATCGAAATTGGAAAAACAGGTGCAATTCTGACAACATTTGGCGATCTACTAAAAGTTCCCTCTTCATACACTTCGCTTGCAAAAGAAAAGGCGAAGGGGATGCGCGTGGAAATCGTTTATTCCCCAATGGAAGCGCTTCAACTTGCCGAAAAAAACCCTAACGAAAAGATTGTCTTTTTAAGCGTAGGGTTCGAAACCACTGCTCCTGCAGAAGCAGTTGCAATATTGCACGCGCGTGAAAAAAAATTAAAAAATTTTTTTGTATTAAGCGGTAACAAGCTTACCCCACCAGCAGTAAAAGCGTTGCTGGACAGTAAAGAAGTCCACATTGATGGCTTCATCCTTCCAGGTCATGTGAGCGCAATTGTTGGATCAAAACCGTGGGAATTCGTTGCGCTCGATTACGGAAAGCCGTGTGTTATTGCGGGCTTTGAAGATTTTGATCTCCTTACTGCAACGCTGAAACTCACAGAAATGATAACAAAAAACGAAATTGTACTTGAAAACCTTTACAAAAGAGTTGTAAAAAAAGACGGCAACACTCGTGCAATCGAAATAATGTATCGCGTGTTTGAAAAATGTTCTTCGCATTGGCGTGGAATCGGAACAATTCCCGAAAGTGGACTTGCAATTCGCGATGAATTTTTTGAGTACGATGCAGAAAAAATTTTTTCAGTGGAACTGCCTCCTGTTAAAGTAAGTTCAGCATGCCGTTGCGGTGAACTGTTGCGGGGGCTTATTTCTCCACCGGAGTGCCCGCTTTTTGAAAACGCATGTACTCCAGAAGAACCCATAGGGCCGTGCATGGTATCCTCCGAAGGGCCATGCGCAGCTTATCATCGATATTACAAAATGTAAGGATATTACTGACAACCAAAGGGGATATTGTGAAACGAGATAACTACATTCGAAGTGGCCATGGAAGCGGCGGAAAGCTTATGCACCAAATGATTGAGGGAATAATAAAAGAAATTTTAGGTCCTGAGAGCGTGCAACTCGATGATGCGGCCATACTTGCTATTCCAACCGATCGGATTGCCTTCACCACCGATAGCTACACAATCACACCAATTTTTTTCCCCGGTGGCGATATTGGGAAGCTTGCAGTCTGCGGTACAGTGAACGATCTTGCAGTAATGGGCGCGCGCCCGCTATGGCTTTCCTGCGCGCTTATTCTCGAAGAAGGGCTTTTGATTGACGATTTTGTTTCCATCCTCCGATCGATGCGCCTCACAGCAGATATGGCAGGAGTGAAAATTGTCACCGGTGATACCAAGGTTGTCAACAAGGGTGCAGCCGATTTAATCTACATTAACACAGCTGGTATAGGAATACTCGAAAGTGAACCCACCCGAAAAAATATCGAAGCGGGCGATGTAATCATTTCAAGCGGAACTATTGGCGATCATGGAATTGCAATAATGGCAGCACGAAATAAATTTTCGTTTTCACATAATCTCGTTTCGGATTGCGCAGCATTGCATCGCATGATCGAACTCGTTTGTAAAAAATTCCCTCATGCGATAAAATTCATTCGAGATGCGACGCGCGGTGGCGTTGCTGCTGTCTTACACGAAATTGTGAAAAATCGCCCATGGGGTGCTATAATATTCGAAGAACAACTGCCGATTCGCGATGAAGTAAAAGGAATATGCAATCTCCTCGGGATAGATCCTCTTTATGTTGCAAATGAAGGAAAAGCGATATTCGTGGTTGAAAAAACTTACGCTGATGATGTTGTGCAACTGCTTCGATCAACAAAAGAAGGCAATGGTGCGTGCATAATCGGTTATATTGTAACCGATTTTTCGGGCAAAGTGATAGTGGAAACCGCAATCGGAGGCAGACGATTAGTACCATTACTAGTTGAAGAGCAACTGCCGAGAATCTGTTGAAAAATTGAACTTCTTAAATAAGGAGGTTATATGTGCTTGGCAGTACCAATGACAGTGTTGCGGATAGAGGGCAATAAAGCTATTGTCGAATCGCATGGCGTCGAAACTCTCGTCGACATTTCGCTTTATCCTGATCTCCAAGTTAACGATAAGGTAATTGTTCATGCGGGTTTTGCAATTGAAAAAATCAATGAGGAAGAAGCACAAAAAACTTTAAAATTATATAATGATCTTGCAACACCTTCATGATCTCTTGTATTTAATGATATTACTAATTCAGCCATTTTGTCACGCATTGGTTCATCTAAAAAACCAACCATTCCTAAATCAATAAAAGCTATAGTATTACCAGGTAAAGCAAATATATTACCTGGATGAGGGTCAGCATGAAAAAAACCATGATCCCATATTTGTTTAAAAAGAGCATCAACTAAATTTTGCGCAATTTTTTTGGTATCAAAGCCTGCTTGCTTAAGTTTTATAAACTCAGAGATTTTTATTCCTTCAATA
>JAOAAF010000159.1 GCA_026419015.1 Spirochaetota bacterium | reverse complement strand
CCAATTGAGGCTAAACACATAGCCCAATACCCTGTGCCCGCGCCAATTTCAACAAGAGGAGAATGGGCTGCAATGCAACGAAGGCTTTCGCAGGTGGGAATGGAAAACGAATATTTTGAAACCAGAGCTGTGCGATGTTCAAGCAACCGATGAGAAACATCTTCATGGTTCTCTGCTTGTAATCTTTCAACAATGCGCATCACGTCGAGAAGATACGGGTTATAGATACGCTCATCATCGAACTGCAATTTGTACTCAACAATCGAAACGCCAGTTTTGTTTCCCATACTGCCCATAACATATCACCATATTATTCAAGTACGATATAAAATTGGGTGCGTCAAGGCAAATTTATTCCTAACAAAATATTGGGATTGACAAAGATGTCGAAATAATAATTTTTTCATCATAGAGGATAAAGATTATAACATGCCAATTGAAATCATCGAACAGGCAAAAGGAATTTTTACAACCTCTGATGTTTTACAATTCTGTGCACTGATTCAAAATACCTCGCACAAAAGCAAACTTTTCGGTACTAGTATTCGCCCGCTCACTTCGACCGAAGTAGCGATCATGGAAAAACAAGGAAATCGGTGTGAAAATTGGGAAAAAATCCTCGTGGTGCACGATTTTAATCCATTCGCGATCCATAACTGCTTTTTCGTAGGGGATTGCGTGATTGGCGCAATTGGTCATGGCAATATTGAAATTGAGCCTGGAATCACAATGCCATCGCATCTTTCAAATAGCACGATTATTACATCCGAAATTGGTACTTCTTGCATTGTGTCATCATCGCTTATTGCCAAAACAATAATTTGCAATGAATGCGCTCTTATACATGTAGGTTCGCTAACCTCAAGCGATGAAACTACCTTTGGCAATGGCATTGAGATTCGCGTGGGAAACGAAACAGGAGGAAGAGAAATTCTCATGTATGCCGAACTTCCGCTAACTCTCGCCATTGCTGTGGCGATGGAACGGTACAATGGCGAATTATTACAGGAATATGAAAATTTCGTGCACAGCTATGTTGAAAAATGTACGTCACAATTTTCCATTATTAGAGAACATACAGTTATCAAGAATACTCCCACGATAAGAAATTGTTATCTTGGTCCTTACTGCCGAGTCGACAGCGCTATCTTAGTGGAAAATGTCACTGCGCTTTCGAGCGAAGAGGAACCAGTCGAAATCAGTTATGGCGCAATTGTAAAAGACTCATGCCTTCAATGGGGAGCACATGCAACCGCACATGCGATCGTCACTTCCTCACTACTGATGGAACATAGCCATGTCGAACGCCATGGCATTGTCACGCATAGCATTATCGGGCCAAATTCGGGGATTGCAGAGGGAGAAGTGACCTCATCGTTCGTAGGCCCTTTTGTGGGATTTCATCACCAAGCACTTCTTATCGCTGCGCTGTGGCCAGATGGCAAAGGAAATGTTGGTTACGGCGCAAATGTTGGTTCTAATCATACAGGCAAAGCTCCCGATCAAGAAATTATTTGCGGCGAAGGGCTTTTTTTTGGCTTAGGGGTAAACATTAAATTTCCCGCGGATTATTCCGATTCTCCGTACTCAATCATTGCCACTGGAGTCAATGCCCTTCCCCAGAGAGTGGAATTCCCTTTTTCGCTCATCAATACCCCTTCAATACATTATCCCGGCATTTCAACTGCTCACAATGAAATTTTACCTGGTTGGGTTCTCGCTCACAACCTCTATGCGGTTATGCGCAATGAAATGAAATTTCGCAGTAGAAATCGCGCTCGCCATACGGATCTTGTATTCGAAGTTTTCCGCCCTGAAATTGTTGATAGAATGATCATCGCGCGCAACAGGCTTAAACATGTTCAAGAAATTAAACCCGTATATACTGCTAGCGACATTTTGGGACTTGGGAAAAACTATCTTCTGGAAAGAAATAGAAAAGCGGGAATCGATGCATATGAATACTTCATTGAATATTATCTTTTGAAGGAACTGGCAAAAAAAATCAATGAACTGGTGCAAAATGGGAATTTGACCGCCTTGCACACATTATATACAACCGAAACTGAAGATGCCGATTGGGAATATGTAAGAAAGCTTCTGAGAGATGAAGGACATCACAATCGCAGCATAACAGAAAACCTCATGCGCTTATGCGAAATGTACGAAAGAATTGGGAAAAACATTCAGCTTTCAAAAGAAAAGGACGATGGCCGAGGAAGTCGAATCATTCTGGACTATCACTACACCCATACATGTGCTCGCGAGGATCCATTTGTCATTGAAACGTGGGAAAAAATAAAAAGCGAAACTTCACATATAAAAATCCTCATTGCGAAGTGCATGGAAACTTGTTTTGAACCTCCCGAGAGACAATGATCGTTTACCGTTTCGATGAATTTTTCAAATTAATATTACAACGGGTTAATTTCCAACTTCCACCATCCTCGCAGCGCGAGTTCATCGTCGCGAATAATCGAATATCGAGAAAAATAGCTTTTTAACTGATCAATAAATTGTTCAGAAAGCATAATGACTTCATCCTCAAAATTGAAACAATTTGGAAACAGTTCCATAAGGTTTTCTTGTGGGGAAATCAACTTTTGCGAAAACCTTTGATAAAGATATATAAAAACTGGTTCAAACATCTCAACGCCCTTTTTCAGTTCATCCTCCGTGGGCCTTGGCACGTTCAAACAGGGAGTGAAGAAATCGAACACGAAAAACGGATAAATCTGCTGGGAAGTTGAAAAAATCGTGCCACCGATATATTCCAAAAGACGGTTGTTAAATTCTCTCATGCTCACCTCGTCGAACATGGCGAATGTCCGCCTCCGCATATCCGATACCACCTCGATTGATTCGATTACGCGAAAGACGCTGAAATCCGATTCATTTGCATCTTCTACAGGAACAAGCCGAGATTTGTAATACATTCGATTTGTCAAATATGAAGGATATGTGTCCGTATTACCTCTTTCGACAACATTGCTCGAATCTCCTCCGAAACGAAGATCCACTTTTAAAAAATGGACAAATTTCAAATGCTTTCCCTGTAATGTTCTCATAAAATGTATTGAATGGACATCTGAAGCTGGCTTTCTCTTTGGAAGAATACAATGGTGAATAAAAAATTCAGGAAAAAATGAACACAACCTTTCAATAACTTCTCCCGCAACTTCATACGAAAGCTCTTTTACAGAAATTTTTGGCACGGTAATGGTCGATGGAAAAGTGATGAACTCGTTTTTTACGGCATTTATAAAAATTCCTCCTTCTTTATTTTTTTCGTCAGGGGTAATCTTTTCGAGAATTTTCTGAATTTTTTTAATAGCTTCCATGAAGGAGGATCTTAAAATTTTGATTTATTATAATCACAAATTTATAAATTCGTCAACAAAATTTCATTAGACATCAAAACGAGGTATCGGTATGACGGTATCATAAATTTCACAGTGGAGAAGGTTGTAAAAATCATGGAAGATGAACTGAAATCATCTATGCTGAAGCGTTTTATTTTCAAATATCGAACACTTTTGCATTATAATTTGCGATTCAAAAAAAAATTTGCTTCAATGGCAGGCAGGCCCTTGGTCTGGGGAATTTGGAACATCGATATCTTTGGCCCAAACATTACGCTTGGCAAAAATGTCGTGTTTATCTGCGGAAAAGGATCCCGTACCACCATCACTGCTGTAAAGTTAGCAGGTTATACTGGCCGCATCGATATTGGCAACAATGTTCTCATAATGCATGGGGTGCGCATTTCCAGCGCATCGCACATTGTAATTGGTGACGATTGCATGCTTGCAAATTTCTGTTATTTAACCGATGCTGACTGGCACGATGTCCACGATCGCACGAAACTTATTGGACAAACTGCACCAATTATTTTAGAACGTGGTGTGTGGATTGGCGATTCGGCCATCATCACAAAAGGTGTGCGAATCGGAGAAAATTCAGTGGTTGCCGCTGGATCGG